>CAUPYO010000212.1:0-4813 GCA_963515565.1 uncultured Microbacterium sp. | reverse complement strand
ACCCTGCACGACGTGCCGGCGCTGGCGGACGCGGCAGCGAGCGCCGCCGTGGCGCTGCACCTCGACGCCGTCGGAGCGTTCGGCCACCTGCCCGTCTCGTTCGCGGCGTGGCGGGGGGATGCCGCGGGCGCAGCCGGCTTGGTCGCGATGAGTATCTCCGGGCACAAAGTCGGCGCGCCCGTGGGAACCGGCGCGCTCGTCGTGTCGAGACACGCGCGCATCGCACCGCTCGTCCACGGCGGTGGGCAGCAGCGGGGGCTTCGGTCGGGCACTCAGGACGTCGCCGGCGCCGCCGCGTTGGCCGTGGCCCTCGAAGAGACAGAAGCGGAGCGCGTGAGGGAGACGGCACGTCTGCGCGAACTCGCCCACCGACTCGTCGCGGGCCTGCGCCGCGCGGTGCCCGCCGCGGAACTGCTCGGCGATCTCGAGTACCGCCTGGCAGGCAACGTCCACGTGCACTTTCCCGGCGCGGCCGGCGAGTCGATGTTGTTCCTGCTCGACCAGGAAGGTATCTCCGTCTCGACGGGTTCGGCCTGTCAGGCCGGAGTCGCCGAACCGTCGCACGTCGTGCTCGCGCTCGGGCGTGACGAGCGGGTGGCGCGCTCGGTGCTGCGCATCACGCTGGGCCGCACGACCACCGCCGACGATGTCGATGTGTTGCTGGCGGCGCTGCCGGCGACGTACGCGCGGGCGGTGTCGGCGGGCGGCGCGCGCTGATCCAGCGCCTTCCCATCGACCAGCTCGTAAACTGGAAGAATGCGGATTCTTGCGGCGATGAGTGGTGGCGTCGACTCCGCCGTGGCCGCGGCCCGCGCGGTCGAAGAGGGGCACGACGTGGTGGGCGTTCACCTCGCCCTCTCGCGGGCCGGCGGAACGCTGCGGACGGGCAGCCGCGGTTGCTGCACGATCGAAGATGCCATGGATGCCCGTCGCGCTGCAGATCGTCTCGGCATCCCGTTCTACGTCTGGGACTTCTCCGAACGCTTCCGCGAGGACGTCATCGACGACTTCATCTCCGAATATCAGGCAGGGCGTACCCCCAACCCCTGCATGCGCTGCAACGAGAAGATCAAGTTCGCTGCTCTGCTCGAGCGGGCGATGGAGCTGGGTTTCGACGCGGTGTGCACGGGGCACTACGCCACGCTCATCGACGGGCCGGACGGCCGAGAGCTGCACCGCGCGAGCGACGAGGCGAAGGACCAGTCGTACGTGCTGGGCGTCCTCACCGCCGAACAGCTCGCGCACACCTACTTCCCCCTGGGCGCGACGCCGTCCAAGGCCCTCGTGCGGGCGGAGGCTGCTGCGCGCGGGCTCACGGTGGCGCAGAAGCCCGACAGCCACGACATCTGCTTCATCCCCGACGGCGACACGCGCGGGTGGCTGGCCGAGAAGGTCGGCGCCGAGCAGGGCCCGATCATCGATCGCGCCGGGAGTGTCGTCGGCGCGCACGCGGGGGCGCACGCGTACACGGTTGGACAGCGTCGCGGTCTGCAGCTGGGTGTGCCGGCCTCTGACGGCAGGCCGCGTTTCGTGCTCGAAGTTCGCCCGGTTTCCAACACGGTCGTCGTGGGCCCGAAAGAGGCGCTGGCGACCGCCGAGATCTCGGGTGCGCGGAGCACCTGGGCAGGCCGAGCTCCTGTCGAGCCCGCGTTCCCCTGTCACGTACAGATCCGCGCCCACGCAGAGCCGGTACCGGCGCGTGCGGTGGTCAGCGATGGCGCCGTCACGGTCACCCCGGAAACCCCCTTCGACGGCGTCGCTCCCGGGCAGACCGCGGTGCTCTATGACGGCACACGGGTGATCGGTCAGTTCACGATCGACCGCACCGTCTCGGCTGTGCCGATCTCCGTCTGACCTCCGACACGCGCACGGCGGCACGTGCACGGCGGCACGTGCACGGGCCGCATCGATGTCTGAGCTCCCGCCTACACTTGCCGGGTGATGGACCGTGATGCCCCGCTCCCGACAAGCCTCGACGACGCGCGCGATGAGGCGCAGCGACTTACCGACCTTGTCGTCGGCGCACGTGACGCCTACTACGGACGAGACGCGGAGATCGTCGACGACGCCACGTACGACGGGTGGATGCGTCGGCTGGAGGCGATCGAACGCGACTTCCCCGAAGTGCAGGGCCAAGATTCGCCGACCCTCTCGGTTGGCGCCGCCGAGAGCACGATGTTCGCCCCCGTGGAACACGCCGAGCGCATGCTGAGCCTGGACAACGTCTTCAGCGCCGACGAGTTGGGTGAGTGGTGCGCCAAGACCCAGGCGTCCGCGGGCCGTCCGGTGCGGTGGCTGCTCGAGCTGAAGATCGACGGGCTCGCGATCAATCTCCGCTACGAGCACGGCGTCCTCATATCGGCCGCGACCCGCGGCGACGGCCGCATCGGCGAGGATGTCACCGTCAACGCGCTGCAGGTGGCGGGCATCCCGGGGCGATTGGCGGGCTCAGGGCATCCGGACCTGGTCGAGGTGCGCGGCGAGGTCTACATCCCGGTCGCGGCGTTCGACGACCTCAACGCCCTTCAGGCACGGCTGCGCGAGCGTGTGATCGCCGACGGTGCGCAGCGGGGTATCGATGAGGAGAAGCTCGTGCGCAGCGCTGCGCGGCGCTTTCCCGCGTTCGCGAATCCGCGCAATGCGGCCAGCGGAGGGCTCCGTCAGCAGATCGACAAGAAGAGCGGGGCAGAGCTAGAGGCGGGTCAGGCGCGGCTCGACTCACTGCGGCTTCTCGTGCACGGTATCGGCGCGTGGCCCGCACCGCCGGTCTCCGCGCAGAGCGAGGTCTACGAACTGCTCGCTGGATGGGGGCTGCCGACGAGCCCGTACTTCCGCACCGCGGATGACATCGACGGCGTGATCGACTTCGTCGCCCACTACGCGGAGCACCGCCACGATGTCGAGCACGAGATCGACGGTGTCGTCGTGAAAGTCGACGAGCTCGCTCTCCACGACGAGCTCGGCGCGACGAGCAGGGCCCCGAGGTGGGCGATCGCGTATAAGTACCCACCTGAGCAGGTCAACACGAAGCTCCTGGACATCGTGGTCTCGGTCGGGCGCACGGGACGGGCGACACCGTTCGCCGTGATGGAACCCGCGCGGGTCGCCGGTTCCGTGGTGCGGCAGGCGACGCTGCACAATCAGGAAGTCGTCGTCGCCAAGGGTGTTCTGATCGGCGACACCGTGGTGCTGCGCAAAGCCGGCGACGTCATCCCCGAGGTGCTCGGCCCGGTGGTGGAGCTGCGCGATGGCACCGAGCGAGCCTTCGTCATGCCGACGCACTGTCCGGAATGCGGCTCTCCGCTGGCGCCGGCGAAGGAAGGCGATATCGATCTGCGTTGCCCGAACACGCGCACCTGCCCCGCTCAGGTGCGTGGGCGCGTCGAGCACATCGGATCGCGCGGCGCTCTCGACATCGAGGCGCTGGGCGAGGTGACCGCCGCCGCGCTGACGCAGCCGTCGGTGCCCGCCGAGCCTCCGCTCGTCACCGAAGCGGCACTGTTCGAGCTCACCCTCGAGCAACTGGTGCCGATCGAAGTCGTGGTGCGCGACAGTGAGACCGGAGAACCCAAGCTCGACGAGGAGACCGGTGCGCCGGTGACCCGCTCACCGTTTCGTCGCCAGCCGTCGCCCGTGGAGAAGAAGCAGGGGCTCACCGGATCGCAGCCGTCCGCGCAGGCACTCACTCTGCTCGAGGAGCTCGAGAAAGCCAAGACGAAGGATCTGTGGCGCTTCCTCGTGGCGCTCAGCATCCGCCATGTCGGACCCGTCGCGGCGCGCGCACTCGCCCAGTGGTTCGGCTCACTCGAGGCCATTCGCACGGCAAACCGCGAGGAGCTCGCCTCCGTCGACGGGGTCGGGGGGATCATCGCCGACTCGCTCATCGAGTGGTTCGCGATCGATTGGCACCGGGAGATCATCGACCGCTGGGTCGCGGCCGGAGCGCGGTTGGAGATCCCGGGGCACCCCGGCCCAGGGTCGGCAGCCTCGGCGGATGGCGTGCTGCAGGGCATCACGGTGGTGGCTACCGGCTCGCTCGACGGCTACACCCGGGAAGGTGCGCAGGAAGCCATCCTCGCCGCGGGCGGAAAGGCGGCGTCTTCGGTTTCCAAGAAGACAGACTTCGTCGCCGCGGGCCCGGGTGCAGGATCGAAGCTCGCCAAGGCCGAAGAGTTGGGGGTGCGCATCATCGATGCGGCACAGTTCCGGATACTGGTGGAACAGGGACCCGCGGCTCTCGATGCGCTCGCGCCCGACCCCGACTGATGTGCGTCAGGCGTGCGGCGGCTGTGTGAGGTTCAGCAGTGCCTCGCGCACCTGACGGCGTAGCACCTTGCCGATGAGCGATGTCGGCAGTTCATCCACCACGAAGATTCGTCGCGGCACCTTGTACGGCGTGAGGATCGCGCGCACGTAGTCGCGGATGGCGTCGGTGTCGGCATCCGCGCCGGCCGCCGCGTCGAGCACGACGGCGGCAACGACTTCTTCGCCAGAATGCTCGCTGGGCAGTCCTACCACCGCGGCATCCACGACGTGCGGGTGCTGACGGAGCGCATTCTCGACCTCGGTCGGTGCGACGTTGAACCCGCCCGTGATGATGAGCTCCTTGATGCGGTCGACGATGCGGACGAATCCGTCCTCGTCGATCTGCACGATGTCTCCCGTGCGGAACCAGCCGTCGACGAAGACGGCCTCGGTGGCCTCCGGCTTGCCGTAATACCCCTGGAACACCTGCGGCCCGCGCACGAGCAGCTCTCCGCGCTCGCCCGCCGGCACATCGGTGGACGGGTGGTCGGGGTCGACGACGCGGCAC
>CAUPYO010000211.1:0-4820 GCA_963515565.1 uncultured Microbacterium sp. | reverse complement strand
TCGCCCGCATCGCCGACCAGGTGCCGCTGACGGCCACCGGTCAGGTGATGGGAACGGTCCAGTACCTCTCGCCCGAGCAGGCGTCGGGCCACGCGGCATCCCCCGCGACCGACATCTACTCGCTGGGCATCGTGGCCTACGAGTCCCTCGCCGGCAAGCGTCCGTTCACCGGCGAATCGCAGGTGGCGATCGCCATGGCGCAGATCAACGACGCGCCACCGGCGCTGGCCGCGACCATCGCGGAGCCCGTGCGCAACTTCGTGATGAGCATGATCGCGAAGAAGCCCGAAGAACGCCCCGCGACGGCGTCGGCCGTTGCGCGAGCGGCGACCGCGCTTCGCCGCGGTGACGTGGCCGGTGCCGTAGCGATCGTTCCGGCCATCGCCGGTGGCGTGCCCCTCGATGACGTCACGCAACTGCTGACTCCCGGCGTCGCCACACAAGAGGCGACCCGGCTGCTGCCGGCGACCACCGTCGCCCCGGCGGCAGCTGCAGCGACGGGCGATGAGCCGAAGAAGAAGCGCAGCCCGTGGACGTGGCCCCTGGTCGCGCTCATCGCGCTGCTGCTGATCGTGCTCGGCGGCACGTTGTTCGCCCTCTTCGCCAACCAGGGTTCGACCCCCACGCCGGTGAACACCTCGTCGACACCGTCGACCACACCCAGTAAGCCACCCGTGACCCCGAGCCCCAGCGCGACGCTGGTGTCGATCGAGGGTCTCGCCCTCGTCGGTAAGACCTGTGACGACGCACAAGCCACGGCGAAGGCGAACAAGGTCGACGTCACCTGCGAGCGAGGGTCTGCGGCTCCGACCCAAGACCAGGTCGGCAAGATCTACCAGACGAACCCGACGCGCGGCGATGTTAAGCCGGGCTCCCTCATCACGGTGACGTTCTACGACGAGATGAGCCCGATCGGCACACCCAACGCACCGACCGTGACGAACGACCCGAAGGGTTCGCAGACCTTCACGGTGACCTGGGAGGCGTTCAGCGGATGCCCCGCCGGTTCGTCGGTGACGGCATACAACTTCACGGTCATCAACGGCACGTTCAACGCGAGCGGCAGCACGACCTACCAGTCGCCGACCGCCCCGCGCAGCCTGCAGGTGACGGCTGACAAGAACGTGCAGCCGGGTTCGCTCCTGCTGGTCAAGTACACCGCGCAGTGCGGTGACCGTGAAAGCAGCGCGTCGCAGGAAGGCCAGGCGCAGATCCCGGCATCCAGCACTCCGACGAACACTCCGGCGGTCCCCTGACCGGGTGGCGACGCTGGGCGACACGGCTCCAGCGGGCGTTCAGGACGGTTCGATTAGGCTGGTCGTGAGCCAGTTCAGGGGAGAAAAGTGTCTGCAGAGCAGCGTGTGCTGTCCGAGCGATACCGCGTCGATGAACTCATCGGCCGCGGGGGGATGGCGAGTGTCTACCGCGGACAGGACCTGACCCTCGGGCGTCAGGTCGCGATCAAGATCCTCAAACGCGAGCTCGCCGACGACAACGCCTTCCGCACGCGCTTCCGCCTCGAAGCCCAATCGGCGTCGCGTATGGCCCACCCGGCCATCGTCCGCGTCTACGACGCCGGAGAAGACACCGAGACCGACGCCGACGGCACGACGCACCAGGTGCCCTACATCGTCATGGAGCTCGTGGAGGGCACCCTCCTGAAAGATCTCGTCGCCGACGGCGGCGTGGCCCTTCCCGACGCGATCCGCTACGTCGACGGCATCCTCGAAGCACTCGAGTATTCGCACCGCGCCGGTGTCGTGCACCGCGACATCAAACCCGGCAACGTCATGATCACGGCAGCGGGCCAGATCAAGGTCATGGACTTCGGCATCGCCCGCGCCGTGTCGGATTCATCGTCGACGGTGGCCGAGACGACGGCGATCATCGGCACGGCCGCGTATCTCTCGCCCGAGCAGGCCAAGGGCGAGCCGGTCGATGCCCGTGCCGATCTGTACTCCGCGGGCATCGTGCTGTACGAGTTGCTCACCGGTCGTCAGCCCTTCCGCGGCGAGTCGCCGGTCGCGGTCGCCTACCAGCACGTCAGCGAAACGCCGTTGCCGCCGTCGGAGCTGGTCGACGCGATCCCCCGCTCAGTGGATGCCGTGGCTCTGCGGGCGCTGGCGAAGGACCCGTTCCAGCGTTATCAGGATGCCGCGTCGTTCCGTCAGGCCCTCGATGCCACCCTCGACGGTCACGCCCCGACGAAGAAGCAGGTCGGTGCGCTGGCGAGCGAACTCTACGGCGCGAATCCGCGCCAAGCGGCCGAGACGGCGCGTTCCCTGCGTCAGCTCACGAGCGACACGACGATGCGCCGCACGCAGGCCGGTCCACCGGCGGCCTGGATCTGGGCCGGTGTGGCCGTGCTCGCCGTGGTGCTGATCTCGGTGCTCATCTGGGTGATGACGAGTCGCCCCGAAAGCACCGTGCCGCAGAACTCCCGCATCGTCGAAGACGTGGTCGACACGTCGTGGGATCGCGCGAGCGAGAAGCTCACAGCGCAAGACCTCGAACCCCGTCGCGTCGACCAGAGCAGCGATCAGGTCGCGCAGGGCAATGTGATCCGCACCGATCCGGGCGCCGGCACCACGGTCGCGGTCGGTCAGGCCATCACCGTGTACGTGTCGACCGGGCAGCAGAAGAGTGCGATGCCGAACCTCGTCGGCAAGTCGTCGACCGAAGCCGAGGCCGCACTGAAGGCGGTCGGCCTGCAGCTGGGAGCCGTGACGACCCGCAGCGACCCCGACCTGGCGCAGGGAGTCGTGATCTCTGCCGATCAGTCGGAGGGCACCCAGGTGCCGGTGGGCACGCGGGTCAACCTCACGGTGGCCAGCGGCAAGGTGGCGCTGGTGAACCTCGTCGGCTATACGGTCGACGCCGCCACCCGCGATCTCACCTCCGACGCTCTGAAGCTCACGCCGTCGGTCGTGCAAGATCCGACCTGCCCGGCGAGCTCCGGTGCCCCCGTCGTCGCGGGGCAGTCACTGCCCCCGGGTGATGTGCCGGTGCACTCCACGGTCGAGCTGCGGGTCTGCTCCGGCAAGTAGATCGCCCCGGTCGTTGAGCGAGCGCAGCGAGTCGAAAAGCCCTCACCCGCGCAGCGGTCGCAGCTGTCTTCCCCGCGCCGGCGCACCGACCACACCCGCGCGCTCGAGCCACGTCGCCAGCAGCAGGTAGCCGCCCTCGGTGAGCACCGCCTCGGGGTGGAACTGCACGCCCCAGAGGGGGAGGTCGCGATGCGCGAGCCCCATGATCACACCGGAACCGGTGCGGGCCGTCACCTCTAGCTCGGGCGGGAGCGAGTCGGCGACGACGGCCAGCGAGTGATAGCGCGTGGCCACGAAGGGCGACGGCAGCTCAGTGAAGGGGAATGCGCCGTCGTGCAGAACGCGCGACGTCGTCCCGTGGCGCAACTCCGGCGCCTCGTCCACGCGGCCGCCGTAGGCCACCGCGAGCGCCTGGTGACCGAGACACACCCCCAGCAACGGGATGCCGGCGGCACCGGCCGCGCGCACGATCTCTATCGAGGCCCCGGCATCTTCCGGCCGTCCGGGGCCGGGGGAGACGAGCACCCCCGAGTGGCCGCCGATCTGGCGGGTCGGGTCGGCGACGGCATCCGCTTCGATCATCGCCGTGTCGGCGCCGAGTTGGTGGAGGTAGCCCACCAACGTGTGCACGAAGCTGTCGTGGTTGTCCACGACGAGCACCCGGGGGTGCTCAGCCACCGACGGTGGCCTCCTGCGGGTTCAAGAACTGCCCGACCCACGGGAACACATACCAGAAGAGGCCGTACAGCACCGCGGCAAGCAGCACGAGGAGAATCAGCACGCGCACCCAGGCCGGGCCGGGAAGAACACGCCACAGTGCGGCATACATCAGGCGGTCACTCCCTGGGTCAGTGAGGCAGGCGGTCCGGCGGAGGTCGGCGTGAAGCTCTCGAACACCGCGTAAGCGATGATGCGCTCGAGCATGTTGAGCTTCGGCGCACAGCTGGTGAGAGTGAGGTAGCGTCCGTCAGCGGACGCCCCGACCTTCTGCGGCACCGGCAGCAGAACCTCGACCTGCGTGTCCTGCACGTACTCCAGCGTGCGGAAGCGGTAGGTGTACCAGCCGTCGGGAGTTTGAATCACGATCGCGTCGCCGATGACGAGCTTGTCGAGCGGATCGAACGGCGCCCCCGACGTCCAGCGGTGCGCGGCGTAGACGGTGTTGCCCACCTCGCCCGGCATGGCCGTGTCGGTGTAGTGGCCGATCTCACCGGCATCGAGGATGTCGTGGCGTCCGGTGCCGGCTGCGACGGTGAACTGCCAGTTCGGGCCGAAACGCGGCACGAACATCACACCGAACTGCTGGCCGTAGTCCTGTTGCGCCATCACCGGCACGGTCGCCGCGGGCACGGCGCTCGGCGACGGACCGGGCGTGGCGCTGGGCGACTCGGCGGGAGTCGGCGCTGTGCCGGCCGACTGCACCCAGCTCTGCGAGAGCGCACTGGCCTCACCGTGCTTCTGCGATCCGATGATCCAGTCGCCGATCCACATCTGCCACGCCACGTAGAGAAGCGCGACGACTCCGGCGGTGATGAGGATTTCACCGAGAACGCCGAGGAACGACGCGCGTCGACGCGGGCGGGGCGCGGTCTTCACCGGGGCTGCGGCGGCCTGCTCGTTCGCCGCCTGCCGCAGCGCGCGCCGTGATCTCTGCTCCCCGGGGCCACCGGCCCGGGGGCCGTTGTCGCCCACGCCGTCCGTCACGGTGCGATTCTTGCACAGCATGGCTGAGCGGGGCCTGCCCGGTCGCATCGTCGCCATGGCACGGTCAGG
>CAUPYO010000210.1:0-4838 GCA_963515565.1 uncultured Microbacterium sp. | reverse complement strand
GTACTGCCTTCGCGGCGTAGCCCGAGGTAACCGCGGGCTGGCTCGCGCATCCCTGGAGCACTTTCGCCATGGCGTCTCGTTCTGCAGACGTGACCCACAGGCCGTACGTCGCCTTGATCGAAACCTGACGAGCGACGTACTCGCATCGGGATGCCGTGTTGCTGGGCATCCACGCATTCGCGCTCGCACCGCCCTTCTGCGTGCTGGCGGCGGCGGAGACCGCGATCAGGTTCAGGGGATCGTTCGCGAAGGTCGTCCGCTGATCGGCGGTGAGTGCCTGAGCTCCCGTAGCCCACGCATCGGACAGTGAGACGATGTGGTCGATCTGGACGAGCCCTGACGTACCGGCGCCTCGACGGAAGTCGATCTTCTTGCCGCTGTAGGGATCGGTGAGGGTTCCGGCCGTCACGATGCACGATCCCGATCGCGCAGGATTCTGCAGGTCGCGGGCGAGCGTGTCATTGCGGGTATCACAGCCGTTGTGGTCGACATCGATCCAGGCGGGCCCGAACGTGCTGCGCTCGAAGGTCGCGCCCGATGCTCGATCTTTCACGGCAATCGCGTCGAGCACGGCGAGCGCGGCTCGGCCATCGGTGGCGCCGGTGTCTGCTGCCGTCGCCAACGATCCGGTGAACTGCATGCTCGTCACGACGTCTGTGGAATCGGCCGTCGGCGTCGGCGAGGGCGTGGGAGAAGGCGCGGACGCCGAGGCCGACGCGGCAGCGAACGGTACGGCATCCGCGACGACCGCCACATCCTTCTTCGGGTACATGAGCCCGCTCACAGCACCCGCGGCCACGAACACCACCGCCGACACCGCGAGCGCGGCGATCGCCGCGCCTCGGCCGGGGAACCGCAGCCAGGTGCGCGAACCCCGCGCCAACGCGACGATGGCGGTGACGATCACGACCAGAGCGGCGAGAACCACGAGCGGCGCCAAGAGGACCAGCAGCGCGCACGCGACCACGACACCCACGATCCGCACCCACAGCGGCCAGCGCTGAATACGCGCGAAGCTCCAGGTGGATCTCGGCGACGCCGCTGCCGAGGGCTCATTCGCAACGGAGGGAGGGACGGGGGCGAAGTGATCTGTCCACTGTGCGCCGTCCCACCAGCGCAATTGCGCTGACCCTGCGGGGTCGGCGAACCAGCCCGCAGCGGGCCCCGTCATCGCGTTCGTCCGCTCGAGAGAGTTTTGACACGGTCGCAGTAGTTGTTCATGAAGATCCTCGTCGATGCGTCCGGTCGGACGGTTCCTGTGAGGATCCTATCGGCAACATGAGAAAGCTCTCATAATGAGTTCTCTCGTCGCGGGTATCGGGCGGCGAGGTGCCGGAAGCTCCCCGACTATGCTGACGGCGTGGCATTCGAGCCGGCTCCCGACGCCTCCCCGCCGCGGCGCAGGAGCCCCGGTCTGAACGCACTGATCGTCATCGGCGCGGTCGTCGTTGCCGTCCCGCTCGGATTGGCAGCGTGGATCGGCGGCATCCTGCTCACGCAGTCGGCGGGCATCGAGATGTCGGCGAATCAGGTGTTCGCGTGGCTGATGTCGGCGGTTGTCGGCCTTGTGCTGTGGCCCGTGCTGCGCCGACGCGCCCAGCTCGAATTCTGGCGATCTGAGCACGGCGGCCCGCTCCCGAAGGTCAAAACGACACCCGCAGACGCCGCGGTTCGCGCCGTCGTGATGATCGCCGGGGCGGCCTCGCTGATCGCGATCTGCGGCCCCCAGGACATCGTGTCGACGCTCTCCGTTTTCTGGGATTCCGTCGCTCCCGGGCGCAGATCATCGGGCGCACTCCTGCAGTTGGCTGCCCTCGTGCTCGTCGCGATCCTGATGGCGCCTGCACTGTTGATCACCGGCCGCGCGCTCCGGCGCGCCTCCCCCGACGACCCCGCCTACCTGCGGCTGCAGCTTCGCCAGAACTGGTACTCGTCGGCGGCGTTGGCGTGGGTGGGGTCGCTGTTGATCGGCATCGTGGTCGGGTGGTTGATCCTCACTCGACTGTGAGTTGACTCTCACACCGTGTGAGAGGCCACGATGAAGTCATGGCCGAGACCACGGATCTCATGACGATCGGGCAGTTCAGCTCGCTGAGCCGACTGTCGGTGCGCATGCTGCGTCACTACGACCTCCACGCAGTGCTGGTGCCCGAGCACGTCGACCCCACCAGCGGGTATCGGCGCTACTCGTCGCAGCAGCTGCAGGATGCCGCCGACATCCGCAACCTCCGCGACGTCGGGTTCGGCGTCTCCGCCATCGGCATCCTCCTCGCCGCCCGTCACACTCCCGCTTGGACGAACGCGCTGCGCGTGCAGCGCGAGAGCCTGATCGAGGAACAGCGCGCAGCCCAGGGACGTGTCTCTCTCATCAACAGATTGCTCGATCAAGGAGAACACCACATGTCCATCACTGTCAGCCGCACCACCGTTCCGGCGATGACGATCGCGTGCCTGCGCGGCACCGTGCCCACCTATTCGGATGAAGGTCAGCTGTGGCAGCGCATGATGCCCGCCCTGGGCGCCCAGTCGATCGCGCCCGTCGGACCGTGCGGCGTCATCGAACACGACGACCAGTACACCGAGCGTGACGTCGACCTGTCGATCTTCGTCCCCGTCGCCCCGGGCACCCGAGTCGACGCACCCCTCGAGATCGTCGAGTTGCCGGAGCGCGACTGCCTCGTCGCGCGCGTCGTCGGGCCGTACGACCAGATCACGGCAGCCCATGATCTCATCAACACGCGGATCGCCGAGGACGGACTGCGTGTGCGCAGCGATGACACGGTCGCCGCGCGCGCGTTCAACCTCTACCTGAACACGCCCGCCGAGGTCAGTGCCGATGAGCTGATCACCGAGGTCTACGAACCGCTCGCCTGAGCGCGATGACTGCCGTCCGACCGGGGTGCTAACCTGCTGGATGCTGCGACAGAAGGAGGTGGATCCCATGACCGAAACGACGTGGGCGCTCTTTCACACAGCCACGGTCGGGCGGTAGGTCGTCCGGGAGCGCCGATTCCTCGCACTCCCGAAAGAGACCGCCATGCATTTCCACTCCGCACCCGTTTCCCACGACGACGTCACCGAGCGCCGCTTCGACCTCGACGGCATTGCCGGCATCCTGTGGTTACCCACATCCGCGACCGCCGATTCCCCTGCCCCGCTGCTTCTGCTCGGCCACCCCGGCGGGATGGAGCGGATGCACCCTCGCCTGTTGGCACGCGCTCGACAGGCAGCAGCCCGAGGCTTCGCCTCGGCGACGATCGAGCTGCCGGGCCGCGGCGAGCGCGGGGCGTCCGACGATGCCCGACGTGCGCGCACCGAGATGCGGCGCGCCGTCGCCGCGGGGATACTGCCGAGCGACGCCGTCATCGACGAGTTCATGATCCCGCTCGTAGACCAGGCCGCACCGGAATGGGCCCGCGCCATCGACGAGCTGTTGCCTCTGCCGCAGATCGGTGGCCCAGTCGCGATCTCAGGCGGTGTCATGGCCGTCGCGACGCGACTGGCCGCCACCGATGAGCGCATCATGGCCGCAGGGTTGTTTGCCGGCAGCTTCATCCCGCGTCGCACCATCGACGAAGCCCGCACGGTGACCGTCCCGGTGCACGTGCTGCTGCAGTGGGACGACGAGGGCAACGACCGGCAGCGCGCTCTGGAACTGTTCGACGCGTTCGCCTCGCCGGAGAAGACACTTCAGGCCAACGTGGGCGGCCACACCGGTGTGCCCGCCTTCGCGGGGGAGGATGCCGACAGATTCTTCACCCGCCATCTTGTGGCGAACTGACGGTCAGGCCTCGAGCGCACCAACCAAGTGACCGTTGCGCGCGACGATCAGGCGCCGCAGGTACGGAACGAGCACGAGACGCTCGGCGAGGATGCCGAACACCGGCGACGCCAGGGTGATGGTGTCGGTCATCACCGTGTCGTCGCCAACGCTTTCGAACACGTGCTCGTGCCGGAAGGACCGAAAGGGCCCCCGGATCTGCTCGTCGACGAACCGGTCGGGCCGGTCGATGGCGGTGATGCGCGAGGTCATCGTGAACCAGACGCCGAAGTGACGCGCCCGCCACGTCACCGTCTCGCCCAGCCCGATCCCGCCAGCGGTCACTCCATCGATCGCGCTCTCGCCGGATGCCGACATCGACGCCAGATGCGCATCGATGTCGAGGGTGAGATCGAACAGCAGCTCGCGGGCGACGCTCGCGCGGGTGATGACCGTTAAGGAGCTCGCCATGACTCGATCCTCGCAGCAGGAGGCGATCAGCGTTCGTCAGCGACGATCTCGGCTTTGGCTCCCGCCGAGTTTCTTCAACCAGCCGGCGGAGAGGTTCGGCGAGGTGGTGAGCGTCAGATACGCGCCGCCCGCGCTCCACGACTCCCCCTCCGGCCACGAGCTGTCGCGTTCGAAGCCGAGCTGACTCAGCAGCCAGCCCCACTCGACGCGCGCCCGTTCGAGATCGGCGACCCACAGCTCGACGTGATGGAAACCCGGCACGATGGCCAGTCTCGCAGGCTTCCGCGTTCGCACCGACGCGCGACGTGGTGGCGGGGTCGCGTCGGTTTGCGCGTGAGAGCGTTGCGGCGGACAGTGGTGTGGTGCCCGATGCCTCGATCGATCTTCCTGCTCCTGCCTTCTCCGACGACGACGCTACGCGGGACGCTGTGCTGGACCCTGTGCTGGACCCTGTGCTGGACAATGCGGCGTGGTCTTCGCTGACGGGACCGCACGCCGCGTTCGCCATCGGCGGTGACCTCGCCCGCCGCTACCCCGAGGATGTCGCGCCCTTCGTGGCCGTGCGCACATGGGACGACACCGCGGTCTGGGACGCTCTGCGCGAGAT
>CAUPYO010000209.1:0-4850 GCA_963515565.1 uncultured Microbacterium sp. | reverse complement strand
GGGAAAAAGCACCGGCCTTCGGGTCGGTGCTTTTTTGCGTGAGCACGCCGTGCGTGCGACTTTTTGCGTGAGCTCGCCGTGCTGGCGACGCGCGTCGGGCGGTATGGGGGCGCGGGGGAGGCGCGCGCCCAAGATTACGTAGGCAAGTGGAGGAAAGTGGAGTAAAGTGGTGCCCACCTTGATCAGGCCGGAGGAAGGGGGAGTGGCCGATGTTGCTGGGCACGTACACCCCCAAACTCGACGAGAAGGGCCGCGTCATCCTCCCGGCCAAGTTCCGCACCGACCTCGGTGACGGCGTCGTGGTCACTCGTGGACAGGAGCGCTGCCTCTACGTGTTCAGCACGAGAGAGTTCGAGCGCGTCTACGAGAAGATCCGCGAAGCGCCGCTGACCAACAAGCAGTCCCGCGACTTCCAGCGCATGTTCCTCTCCGGCGCCAGCGACGAGAAGCCCGACAGTCAGAGCCGCATCACCATTCCGCCCCACCTGCGCACGTACGCCAACCTCGGGCGCGAGTTGATCGTCACCGGTGTCGGCGCCCACGCCGAGATCTGGGATGCGGAGGCATGGAACGCCTACGCCGACAGCAACGAGGACAGCTACTCCGACATGGAGCAGGAGGTGATCCCGGGCCTCTTCTGAGCCGTGGCCGTGACTCCCAGCCGCACGCCCTGACACACTTCCCCGGTGTCAGGTCAGGCGGATGGGGATCACGACTCCGGGTCCGAGCCCGCCGCATCATGAGCTACTCCGACATCCACACCCCCGTCCTCCTCGAGCGCTGCGTCGAGCTGCTGGGCCCCGCGCTGCAGCATCCCGGCGCGGTCCTCGTCGACGCCACCGAAGGCATGGGCGGTCACTCGGAGGCGCTCCTCGAGCGCTTTGACGACGTGCGCCTGATCGGACTCGATCGCGATACCGACGCCCTCCGCATCGCGGGGGAGCGACTTGAGCGCTTCGGCGAGCGGGTGACCCTCGTGCACACCGTGTACGACGGAATCGGGCAGGCGGCCTCGGTGGCGGGAGTCGACCGCGTCGACGGCATCCTCTTTGACCTCGGTGTCTCGTCTCTGCAGCTCGATGAGGCCGACCGCGGCTTCGCCTACTCGCAGGACGCCCCCCTCGACATGCGGATGGACCAGAAGTCCGGTACGACGGCGGCCGACATCGTCGCGACCTACGGCGAGGGCGACCTGCGCCGCATCTTCGAGCGCTACGGCGAGGAGAAGCTCGCCGGTCGGTACGCCCGGGCGATCATCGCGGCTCGCGGGGCGGCGCCGATCGAACGATCCGGCCAGCTCGTCGACATCCTCGTCGCGGCGACGCCGGTGGCCGTCCAGCGGGAGGGCCGCGGACATCCCGCGAAGCGGGTTTTCCAGGCTCTGCGCATCGAGGTGAACGCCGAGCTGTCGGTGCTCGAACGCGCCCTGCCGGCCGGAATGGACCTCTTGCGTGTGGGCGGTCGCATCGTCGTCATGAGCTACCAGTCGCTCGAAGACCGTCTCGTCAAGCGTGCGTTCGCGGATGCCACGGCATCCACCGCCCCGGCGGGACTGCCCGTCGAGCTTCCCGAGCACGCGCCGCGCTTCCGTCTGTTGGTGCGCGGCGCCGAACTCGCCTCCGACGAAGAAAAGGCACGCAACCCGCGTGCCACCCCCGTGCGCCTGCGTGCGGCCGAGCGCATCCGGGAGGCGTCATGAGCATGTCCGCAGAGAGCAACCTCGATCCGTTCATCGGGCTGCCCACGCTGCCCCCACCTGGCCGCCGCGAGCCGGAACGTCGCTTGCAGGCGCTCGAACGCCCGCAGGTGCGTCGGCGTCCGCGACTCGTGTACGGCGTCATCGCCGTCGGCGGCGCGCTGTTGATCGCGGGCGCACAGATGGGGCTGTCGATCCTCACGACCCAGTCGTCGTACGAGCTGTCGACGCTCAGTGCACAACAGCAAAATCTCGACTGGCAGAAGCAGGCGCTGCAGGACAGCATCGCCGGACTCAGCTCTCCCCAGTACCTCGCGGCGAACGCGGAGGCCCTCGGCATGGTCACCGGCCAGGCCCCGACGTATCTGCGACTCAGCGACAACGCCATCATCGGCACCGCGGCCGGCCTCACCGGTGGCAGTGCCGTCAACGCTCTGAGCAAAGCGGCCGTCAGTAACGCTCTGGTCAGCGGCAAGCCGCTGGTCGGCGACCCTGCTGCCAGCCTCGGCGCCGGCGGCGCGGCCGTCGTCGACCAAGCCATCGTCAATACTCCGACACCCCCCACCATCGCCGACGGTCTGCCGACCCCCGCCACACACTGATTGTTATGACGACTCGAGCCACCCGCAGCCCCCGTCGGCGTACCGTCGTCGCCCTTGCCATCGTCCTGACGGTGCTGTCCGCATTCGTGGTACGCCTCGTCGACATCCAGGTCGTCAACGCGCGCGAACACATCGACGACTCCCAGACCTACGCGACCGGGGCGAAGTCGACCCTCTATGGAGCGCGCGGCCAGATCGTCGACGACAACGGCGTCGTGCTCGCGAGCAGCACAACGCTCTACGACGTGCAGATCGACCCGATGCTGGCCGCGCAGGGCGTGGCCCAGGTCGATGCCAGCGGCAACACGATCACCGACGCGGGCGGCAAGAACGTGATGACCCCGTGGACGGATGTCGCCCCGAAGATCGCCGCGATCACCGGGCAGTCGGCCGCCGACGTGGAGAAGATCGTCTCCGATGCCCTCGCCGCCGACGCCAAATCGCGTTTCGCGTTCGTCAAGCGGTACGTGTCGACCGAGGAATACCGGGCGCTGGCAGATCTGAAGCTGCCTTTCCTCACCTTCCCGCTGCACCCCGCGCGCACCTACCCCGACGGCGCGGTCGCCGGAAACCTGCTCGGCTTCGTCGGCTCGGACGGTACGCCCCTGGAAGGTCTGGAGTCGCTGCAGGACTCCTGCCTGGCCGCGACCAACGGCAGCCTGACCTACCAGCGCGGGGCAGACGGGGTCATCATTCCCGGTACGGAGGTTGAAGACCCCGCCGTCAACGGCGGAACCCTCAAGCTCACGATCGACAGCGACCTGCAGTGGTTCATGCAGCAGCTCATCGCCGAAGAGACGGCCCGCTACCAAGCCGACTGGGGCGGGATCATCGTCATGGAGGCCAAGACCGGCAAGATCCGTGCGCTGGCCGAGACGAACACCGTCGATCCCAACAACCCGGGCGCCTCCGACCCCGACAACCGCGGATCGCGTCTGCTGCGCGTGTCGTACGAACCCGGATCGACATTCAAGCCCGTCACCGCGGCAACGGTGATCGAGCAGGCCGGTCTCACGCCGACATCCGCAGTGGAGACGCCCGACCGCATCCAATTCCCCAACGGCGCGGTCATCAACGACTCCGAGAGCCATCCCACCCAGAACCTCACGCTGACCGGCGGCCTGGTGGAGTCGTCCAACGTCGCGATGTCGCAGTTCGGCGCGATGGTCGCGCCCGAGACGCGCTACGACTACCTCAAGAAGTTCGGAGTAGGCGACGGCACCGCGCTGAACTGGTCGGCCGAGCCGAGCGGCGAGATCCGCGACGCGTCGACGTGGGACAACCAGACCTACTACACGACCACGTTCGGTCAGGCGTTCACCGTTACACCGACCCAGGTGACCAGCCTCTTCCAGACCATCGCCAACGGCGGCGTGCGCATGCCGGCGCAGCTCGTCGAGTCGTGCACCAAGCCCGACGGCACCGTCGTCACCCCCAGCCTTCCCGCGCCCGTTCAGGTGATCAAGCCCGAGACGGCATCCGAGGTCTCGCAGATGCTCGAGAACGTCTACGCCCAGGGCACGCTGGCCGATGACATCAAGATCCCGGGCTACCGGCTCGCGGTGAAAACCGGCACGGCGCAGGTGCCGGATGGGCACGGCGGCTACAAGGACAACCTGTTCATGACCTCGCTGGCCGGTTACGCCCCCGCCGACGATCCGCAGTACGTTGTCTTGACCCTGTTCAACGAGCCGAAGACCAACACGATGTCGTCGGCCAACCGCTCCGTCTTCAAGAAGGCCATGACGCAGGTGCTCACGCACTATCGGGTCATGCCCTCGGGCTCGGATACACCGCTGCTGCCCGTGACGCAATGACGAGACCGCGACGCGCCCCCGCGCGTGAGGAACGAACCCTATGATCCGGATGACGCTGGCCGAGGTGGCCGCCGCCGTGGCGGGAACGCTGCATCTGTGTGTGAATGACACGCCCGACACCGTCATCGGCGGGGCCGTCGACACCGATTCGCGCGGGATCGGCGACGGTGACATCTTCGTCGCCAAGCCCGGCGAGGTCACCGACGGACACCATTTCGTCGCTGCTGCGGTCGAGGCCGGGGCCGCGTTGGCCATCGTCGAGCATGTCGTCGATGCGCCGGTGAGCCAGATCGTCGTCGTGGATGCCGTCGAGGCCCTGTCCGACCTCGCGCGCACCGTTGTTGCGGCTGTCCGTGCCCGCGGAGCGCTGAAGATCGTCGGCATCACCGGGTCCAACGGAAAGACGACGACCAAGAACATGCTCGCCCGCATCCTCCAGGACGAGGGCGAGACGGTGGCACCCCGTGGGTCGTTCAACAACGAGGTCGGCGCACCGCTGACCATGCTTCGCGTCGACGAAGACACCCGTTTTCTGGTGAGCGAGTTCGGTGCGTCCGGTCCCGGCGAGATCGCTCGCTTGGCCGGGCTGGTGGCCCCCGATTTCGGCGTGGTGCTGATGGTCGGCCTGGCCCACGCGGGCGGCTTCGGCGGAGTGGAGGCCACCCTCAAAGCCAAGACGGAACTCGTCGAGGCGGTGCGCCCGGGCGGCGTCGCCGTCCTGAACGCCGACGATGC
>CAUPYO010000208.1:0-4852 GCA_963515565.1 uncultured Microbacterium sp. | reverse complement strand
TGCAGGATGTCGAACGGGCGGCCGTCCGCCTCGGTGACGAGGGTCGATGACATCAGGTTGAGGCCGGCCCGGCCCGCCCACTCGGCCGTGTCGCGCGAACCGGCTCCCCACCAGACACGCGAGCGCAGGCCGGGGGAGTGCGGCTCGATGCGCTGCAGTCCGCTGCCAGCGCCGAACGGAGAGTTCGCGTCGCGCTCGGCGAGGCCTTCCCCGTCGATCGCGCGCAGGAAGAGGTCGACGTGCTCACGTGCCAGATCGGCGCCGCGGGGGTCTTCGGCGGTGTAGCCGAACTTCTCATATCCGCGCACGACCGTCTCGGGTGAACCACGGCTGACGCCCAGCGCCAGTCGACCGTCGGAGATCAGATCGACCGCAGCCGCTTCCTCGGCGAGGTACAGCGGGTTCTCGTACCGCATGTCGATGACGCCGGTACCCACCTCGATGCGCTTCGTCGTGGCGGCCATCGCGGCGAGCACCGGCATGGGCGCCGCCTGCTGACGCGCGAAGTGGTGCACGCGCACCGCCACGCCGTTGACACCCAGGTCGTCCAGACCCTGTGCGAGGTCGATCGCCTGATGCAGCATGTCGCCGGCGGTGAGCTCGCGGCCGCCGCCGAGCGGGCCGTAGTGGCCGAAGGAGAGGGTTCCGAAGCGTTGCATGGTGATCACAACGCTACGCCCCCGGCATCCATTCCGCTGCATGGATACCGGGGGTGTAGCGCGTCGTCAGAGGCCGTCGCGGACGCCGCGGACGAACGACTCGACGTTCTCGCGCAGGGCGGCGATGCGCGCCTGACGCGCGGCCTCGACGTCGAACCCGACATAGGCCGTGGGCGGGAGACGGCGCGCGTTCTCGGTGCACTGGAAACGGTCGCAGGCGAGAGTTCCCACGCTGTCGCCCCGCCGCCCGGCGTGGCCGACCCGCTTCGCCGTGAACAGAAGGACGTCGTTGGGGAGACGCACATCGGCGCACCACGAGCATTGTGCGCGCGACGTCGGCCGGGATTCGGCCTGCCGCAGCAGCAGCCCGGTGGGAACGCCGTCGAGTTCGACGACGCCGTAGCCGACCAGGGCGAGCTTGCGGTCGCGGGCGCCGTAGAACTCACGGCGGCCCCAATCGGTGTCGGCGACGTCGGCGGGCAGCGTCACGTTGCGCCGTTCGGACTGGGTGACATTGATGAGCGAAGCGCGGATTTCCGCGTCGGTGAGAGCGTGCACGGACGTGCCTTTCGTGAGGACAGGATGCCGGGCGCCCCGCAATCGCGAAGGTGCGGTCGGGCGCGCGCATCGGCATCCGAAGAAGGGTGTGAAGGGGTGTGACAGGGGTGTCACAGGCGGCGTCGGTCGCGTTCAGCTACGCGATGCACGACGCCGGGACGGGGTCACCTCTCAGCGGCGAAGAGTTCGCCGCTGACCTCCTTCTGGCCCGCCCGATGCAGGCCGCTCACGATGCTCACCCCTCCAGCGTACGCTCTCGGCGCACCGAACATGACGTCATCGGACGTTCCCAGGAACAGGCGGCACACGGCGGTGGTTGGATCGGATCATGAGCCGTATCTCGCACACCGATATCGACATCTTCCCCCTCGCCCTCGGAGGCAACGTGTTCGGCTGGACGGCCGACCGAGAGGAGTCCTTCCGCATCCTCGACGCGTTCTACGCCGGCGGCGGCAACTTCATCGACACCGCCGACGCCTACAGCGCATGGGTCCCCGGTCACAGCGGCGGCGAGAGCGAGACGGTCATCGGCGCGTGGCTCGCCGAACGCGGACACACCGATGTCACGGTGGCGACCAAGGTCAGCCAGCACCCGCAGTTCAAGGGTCTCGCGGCATCCACCGTCCGTGCCGGCGCCGAGGCGTCGCTCGAGCGGCTCGGCGTCGAGTCGATCGACCTGTACTACGCGCACTTCGACGACGCCGAGACCCCGCTGGAGGAGACGGTCGCTGCCTTCGGCCAGCTCGTGTCCGACGGCCTCGTGCGCTACACCGCGGTGTCGAATTACTCGGCCGATCGCATCCGCGAGTGGGTACGCATCGCGCGCGAGCTGGGCGTGGCCGAGCCGGTCGCCATCCAGCCGCACTACAACCTCGTACACCGCGAAACCGAGTACGACATCGTGCCCGTCGCCGAGGAGTTCGGCCTGTCGCTGGTGCCGTATTTCTCGCTCGCGAAGGGGTTCCTCACGGGCAAGTACCGCTCGACGGATGCCTCTCAGCACGACACGCCGCGCGCGGAAGGTGCCGCCGTCTACGCGACGCCGCAGGGTCTGCAGATCATCGAGGTGCTCGAGCGCATCGGTAAGGCCCACGACGTCTCGATCGCCGCGACCGCCCTCGGCTGGCTGCGCGCGAAGCCGACGGTTGTCGCGCCCATCGCCTCGGCGTCGAAGCTGTCGCAGGTCGCCGAACTGCTCGACGGCGGACGGGTCGAACTCACTGCCGACGAGGTCGCCGAGCTCGACGAGGTCTCGGAGTGGACGCCGACCGACATGTGACGGCGGTCGTAGGCTGAGCGGATGTCCGCAGATCTGCCCGTCCTCAACGTCTCCGCGTACCTGTTCACCGCGGTGAACGACGCGCCGCGACTGCGCGAGGTGCTGCGCACGCGCGCGGATGCGGCGGGTCTGAAGGGCACGATCATCCTGGCGGAGGAGGGCATCAACCTCTTCCTCGCGGGCGAGCCCGCCGCGTTGCGCGGCTACCTCGACCAGCTGCGCGCCGACCCGCGGTTCGCCTCGTTGCGTGCGACGGAGAGCTGGTCGCCGACGCAGCCGTTTCGCAAGATGCTCGTCAAGCTCAAGCGCGAGATCATCCGGATGGATCGGCCCGCGGTCCGCCCGGAAGAGGGTCGCGCGCCCGCGGTCAGCCCGGCGACGCTGCGCCGGTGGCTGGATCAGGGACACGATGATGCGGGCCGCGAGGTCGTCCTGCTCGACACGCGCAACGCGTTCGAGGTCGATGAGGGAGCTTTCGAGGGCGCGGTGCACTGGCGCTTGCAACGGTTCACGCAGTTTCCGGACGCGGTCGCCGCGCACCGGGAAGAGCTGCGGGACAAGACCGTCGTCAGCTACTGCACCGGCGGCATCCGCTGCGAGAAGGCGGCGATCGTCCTGCGGGAGGAGGGGGTCGACGCTTGGCAGCTCGACGGCGGGATCCTGGGCTGGTTCGCTGCAGAGGGCGCGGCGCACTACCGCGGAGAGTGCTTCGTCTTCGATGATCGCTGGACGATCGACAGCGCTCTGACCCCCGTCGCAGGGTAGGGCGCCGCAAAGCCGTGCGGTGTCGGCCCCGACGAGTACGCTCGCGGCATGCATCAGCTCACCAGGGAGCAGGCGCGGCGCATCGCCGTGCGCGCGCAGCTGCTCGACGCCGATCGGCCCGCAGATGTGGTGGAGGTGGGCGAGCAGCTCGGGTCGATCAAGATCGATCCGACCGCCACGATCGCACCGGCCGAGCAGACCATCCCGTTCAGCCGGATCGGCTGGGGCTACGAGCCCGGGCACCTGGCCAAAGCGGTCGAGGACGATCGTGCCCTGTTCGAATTCGACGGTCAGTTCCACGCGGCATCCCTTCTGCCGGCCATGCTCGCCGGAATGCGGGCACGGGTCTTCCGGGCCAAGGCTGCGGGGTGGATGCAGGCCAACGAGCGCTTTCGCGCTGATGTCCTCGCCCGCCTGCGCGCCGACGGCCCGCTGTTGGCAGGGCAGATCGACGACACGAGTCAGGTCGCGCACGGCGACGAGGGCGGCTGGCACGGCTCGAACCAGGTCCCGATGATGCTGGATCTGCTCTCGTACACCGGCGAGGTCGCGATCGTGCGGCGCGAGGGCCGGCAGCGCGTGTGGGATCTCGGCGAGCGGGCGTATGCGGATGTGCCGGAAATGGATGCCGACGAGGCCGCCGCGGTGATCGCGCAACGCCGCCTGCAGGCGGCGGGCATCGCCAAGCAGAAGTCGCCGTGGACGCGCGTGGGCACAGCGGGGGAGGCGGCACACGTCGACGGCTCCACGTGGACGTGGCGCGTCGATCCGTCGGCGCTGGAGAGCCTCGACGACGACCCCGGCGGACGCGTCGCCATCTTGAATCCCTACGACAGCATGCTCTTCGACCGGCCCCGGCTGGTCGAGCTGTTCGACTTCGAGTTCGTGCTCGAGCAGTTCAAACCCAAGGCGCAGCGCAGGTACGGCTACTTCGCCCACCCGATTCTGATCGGCGACCGCTTCGTGGGGCTTCTGGACGCTCAGCTCGACAAGAAGAAGGAGAATCTGGTCGTCACCGCAGTGCACGAGTTCGTCGAACTCGAAGCGGAGGAACGCGAGATGGTGGATGCCGAGATCGCCGATCTTGCCGACTGGCTCGGCGTGCCTGTACAGCAGACGCGCTGACCGCCCTGTTCGCTGTCGGATGCCGGCGCTAGCGTGACCGGCATGAGCGACGACGCGGTGATGGCCTGGCTTCTCGATTCCGATCCGAGCCTGCGCTGGCAGGTCGAGCGCGACCTTCTCGACGCGTCCGACGAGGTGTGGCAGAACACCCGCGCGCAGGTCGCCGTCGCCGGCGATGGGGCGCGGCTGCTCTGCCATCAGGACGTCGACGGGCGGTGGGCCGGCGGCGCGTTCTTTCCCGCCGACTTCGATTTCGACACCCAGGACGACACTCCCGGACAGCCGTACACGGCGACGACCTGGACGCTGACTACGCTGCGGGAGTGGGGAATGGATGCCGCCGCCCTCGGTGACACCGCCGACCGGCTGGAGGTCAGCGCACGCTGGGAGTACGACGACCTGCCCTACTGGGGCGGCGAGGTCGATGTGTGCATCAACGCCATGACGCTCCTCAACGGCATCTGGC
>CAUPYO010000207.1:0-4853 GCA_963515565.1 uncultured Microbacterium sp. | reverse complement strand
CGTCGGGCATGGTGCCCGACGCGGCGCCGGCGAACAGCTGCTCCTTGGTCGAGGCGTACGGGCCGCTGACCAGCTTGACCTTGATGCCGGGGTTCTCGGACTCGAACTGATCCATGAGCGCGCGGAACTGGCCATCGGGCAGCTCCGGCTCCCACCACTGCGCGAACTCGATCGTCGCATCGCCGCCCGCGCCGCCGCTTCCGGACGGCGAGGCGCTGCTCGAGCACCCGGACATCGCCAACAGTGTCGTCGCGGCGACGGCAGCGCCGACGACGGTGAGGGCCTTGCTGCGACCCCGCCCCACTCTGGACATCATTTCTCCTCTATGAGTTGTGCGCCCTCCGCAACACTGCGGATTCATGCGTCTTTCAGCACCATTATGCCGTCTTTTGCCGCTTAGTCAATCGCCGCGTCCAGATTCATGCGCTCTTGTGCTTTGTTTTGCGGATTCGACAAGGCAAAACCGCATCGGCTGTGCTAGTCATGGAGGCATGGACAAAGCACCTTCTCGAGGTCGCCGACTGCCGGCCGGCCGCAAAGCCGACCTCGCGGCGTACGTCGCCGAGCAGGGACAGGTGACGGTCGCGGAGCTGTCGGAGCACTTCGACGTCTCCATCGACACGGTGCGCCGCGACCTCGACCAGCTGCACCGCGAGGGCGCGCTCATCCGCACCCACGGCGGCGCCGTCAGCGCCACCGACGGAGCCCTACGCGACCGCGGGCTCGACGTACGCCTGCGCGTACAGGTGGAGGAGAAGGAGAAGATCGCGCGCCTGGCCGCAGAGATGGTCGACGACGGCGCCGTGATCATGCTCAACGCCGGCACCACCACCCTCGCCGTCGCCCGCGCGCTGCGCAGCCATCGCGATCTGACGATCGCCACCAACAACCTGCGCATCCCCGCCGAGATCGCTCCGTCGGCATTTCGCGACCTCTACGTCTTCGGCGGCGCGGTGCGCACCATCACGCAGGCGACCACCGGTCCGGTGACCTTCACGATGGCGGCCGGAGGACGCGAGCTCGACATCCGATGCGATCTCGCGCTGGTGGCTGTCGGTGCCGTCGACGAGTCCGGATACTCGACGAGCAACCTGGGTGACGCCACGATGATGGCGGAGATGATCGATCGCGCCGACCGCACCGCGGTGCTGGCCGACTCGTCCAAGCTCGGCCGGCGGTTGTTCGCCCAGGTGTCTGCGCTGGACGGCGCCGACTACCTCATCACCGACGCGCCGCCGACGGGCCCACTCGCCGCCGCGCTCTCGCAGGCCGCAGTCACCGTCGTCACGCCCTGACTTCTCCGGTCGGCGGAGGTGACGTCGACGGCAGGGCGACCTAGAATCGCACCGTGGGCACCATCTACTACGGAGGGTCGGCGACGCCGATCCACATCGAGGACCGCGTTCTCGCGCACCTCAAAGTGGTCGTCGCGACGAAGTTGCGCCGCGGCGAGAGCTTCACGGTCTCCTGGCAGCACCTGGAGAACGAGCCCGGGGGCCGCAGCACCATTTGGTTGCACCCCTCTATCGCCCTGCGCTTCGTGTTCGACGATCCGGAGCCGACCGAACTGAACCGAGCGTGGATCGAGCAACTCGCCCAGTCGGCGAGTTCGTCGGGCGGGGTCCTGCTGAGCGAAGAGCAGATCGAACCGGCCGACGACGACGATCCGGCGCCTCAGACGGTCTCCGTCACCGCCGACTGAATCGTCACCGCGGACGAGACGGTTCCTCCCACTCCCACCCGCGGCGGGGGGAAGTGCGCGATCGGAACGGGCCTGCGCGCACGCGAGGTCTCCTCGGCCCGCAGCAGCGCTTCGCCACGGCGCACACACTCCTCGAGCGTCTTCTGCCGGGAGCGTCGCCGCGGACCCCGCATCCAGATCGCCTCGAACCCGGCATCGGCGCGTTCGATGTAGGCCACGACGTATTCCGCGTCGTGGTCGTCGACAAGACGATCGCACAGTCGCCACGCATCGTCATCGATGGGCAGGAGCTCGAGGCGGCCGTCGATCTGCGCATCGTGCGTCATCATCGTCACCACCTTCACCCTCAGTCTTCGGGCAAGGCTGCCCGGAAGCGAGGGGATTGACAGTGCGATGGCGCCGTGCGTCGCGCAGCGATCAGCCGGTGAGGACCTCGCCGAGGTGCGGGCCCTCCGGCTCGGGCACGACCTGCAGGCCGGCCGTGGAGTTCGCGGCGTGCGTGAGCGCCTCCAGCCAGGCCCGGTTGAGGGCCGGCTGGCGGCTGCCGTTGTACGAGTAGACGAGCGAGGCATGCGGGTGCAGCCAGATGGCCGTCCGACCGTCGCCGAGGCTCGTGTCGTTGCGCCAACTGAACGTGAAGGTCTCGCCTCGGCGCAGCTTCTGGCTGATCACGACCTGCAGATGCGCGAGCACCCGGTCGTCGAACTCCGCCTTGACACTGCCGTCGTAACTGAACCTGCCCACGGCTCTAACCTACTGCGCCCGGGACCGGACGGATCCCCCGCCGGGGTGCTCAGCCGAGTGCTGCGGTGCGGTGAGCGATCTCGATGCACGCGGCATCCGCACCCGGAACGTCCGAGGCCAGCGCTGTGGTCGCCTGCAGGGTTGCCAGCGGGATGCCGGCGCCGAGCAGCATCCGGCACTCACTCAACGCTCCTTCGTGGATGCTGGGGAACACGACGATGTCGGTCGACCCGGTTTCCAGGAGACGCTGAGCATAGGCGAGCACCGCATCCGCGAGCGCATCGGTGGTGAGGATGCGGTGACCCTCGATCAGGATGTCCTTCATGACTCGGCCTCGCCAGCAGCTCGTCGGGATGGGCGTGTGGGAGTCCACAGTCAACCCGACAGCAGGGCTCACGGCGAGGGGGTTGACAGTGCATGAGGGCGCTGTCAAGCCCTGGCGAACAACGACGCGGCGGGAGCAGACTGAGCGCATGGCACTTGCACTCATTCTCCTGGTCGTCGCTGTCGTCCTCATCCTCCTCGGCGTTTTCGTCGAGGCGGCGAAGTTCCTGCTCTGGATCGGGCTGGTCATCCTGCTCATCGCGATCATCGCGTGGCTCATGCGCGTCGTGAAGCGCAACGCCTGAGCCGACCCACCGATCAGCGGATTGCCGCCGCGCTGTCAGGCGCGGCGGTAGTCCGCGACCATCGGGCAGTCGAACGGGTCGCGTGCGGCCAGTCCTACCCGGTTGAGGTAGTCGATGACGATCGCGTACGAGCGCAGCACCGAGGTCTCCGTGTACGGGATGCCGGCACCCTTGCAGTAGTCGCGAACGACGGCGCGGGCGTGCGACAGATGCGGGCGGGCCATGCTCGGGAAGAGGTGGTGCTCGACCTGGTGGTTGAGGCCGCCGAACAGGGCCGTCGCCCACCAGCCGCCGCGGATGTTGCGTGAGGTGCGCACCTGCTTGCTGAAGAAGTCGAGGCGGGCCGACGCGTCGATGATCGGCATGCCCTTGTGGTTCGGCGCGAACGATGCGCCCATGTACACGCCGAAGACGGCGAGCTGGACACCCATGAAGGCGAAGGCCATGCCGAGCGGCAGCAGCAGGAACACGGGCACGATCACGACCGCGAGGCGGATGGCGATGAGCGCGAGCTCGAGTCCGCGCTTCTTCACCGGCTGCCGCGACAGCAGGTGGCGGATGCCGAGCACGTGCAGGTTGAGGCCCTCGAGAGTGAGCAGCGGGAAGAAGAACCAGCCCTGACGGCGGGTGATCATGCGGCGCAGACCACGTGCCTCGACGGCATCCTCGACGAGGAACGAGATGGTGTCGACCTCGATGTCGGGGTCTTTGCCGACGCGGTTCGGGTTGGCGTGGTGGCGCGAGTGCTTGGAATCCCACCACGAATAGCTGATGCCGACGACCCCGGCGGCGAGGAAGCGTGCCAGCCGGTCGTTGGCGGGGCCCGAGCTGAGGATCTGGCGATGCGCGGCCTCGTGCGCGAGGAACGCGACCTGGGTGAGGACGATGCCGAGAGCTGCGGCGATCAGTAGCTGGAACCAGCTCTGACCGAGCAGGATGAATCCGGCGACACAGCCGGCGAGGCACAGCGTGAGTGCAGCGCCGACGAGGGAGTAGAACACGGGCGCCCGGCGCAGCAGACCGAGTTCTTTGACCACCTGCGACACCTGCGTGTACGCCTTCGCGACCGGAGGGAAGGTGTCGGATGTGGCGTACGTCTGCCGAATCGGTCCCATCTGCGAGGGACGTGCGTCGGCGTGAGCGGGTGCGGTAGTAGTCAAAGACAGCTCCGGACGATCGACGGTGATCGCGAGGAATGCGATTCCCGTTGGGCGTAGCCAAAGGCGGGTGCCGATCGCTGTGACCGACACTACGCTGGCGTCTATACGCCGCCCGGAATACTCTCGGGTGCTTCCCGACTGTTTCGAACCCCTCAAGGACGCGGTTATGACTCTCGCACTGGCGATCGACCTCGGCGGTACCAAGATCGAGGCGGCTCTGGTCGACGCGGCCGGTGCGATCGTCGACGACTCGCGGCGCCGTGCGCCCACCGGCGCCGCTGCCGCCTCCGACGTGACCGTGCTCGAGCGGGCTCTGATCGAGGTGATCGAGGGATGCCGCGCCCACCCGCGGTGGCCGGAGGTGACAGCCGCCGGCATCGGCGCCGCCGGACCGATCGATGTGGCCGCAGGCACGATCGCGCCCATCAACCTGCCCGCCGCCCGGGGCTTCGACATCGTCGCGGCGGTGCGCTCCGTCAGCGGGCTGAGCGACGTCACCCTGCGCTTGGACGGCACCTGCATCGCTCTGGCCGAGTCGTGGCTCGGCGCTGCGCAGGGCGTTCGCAACGCCATCGTCTTCGTCGTGTCGACGGGCGTCGGCGGCGGCATCGTGTCGGA
>CAUPYO010000206.1:0-4859 GCA_963515565.1 uncultured Microbacterium sp. | reverse complement strand
GCCCTGCAGGCCGGAGCACGCGCCGCCACCGCCGTCCGCGCCGCCATCACACTGCCGCGAGCTGTGAAGACCGCAACCGTGCCGGCGGGGGCCGACCTCGGCATTGCCGGCCTTGCGCCGGCGATCACTCCCAACGCTGACTTCTACCGCATCGACACCGCCCTGGCGGTGCCGCAGATCGACCCGGCGACGTGGAAGCTGCGCATCCACGGCAAGGTCGACAACGAGGTCGAGATCGGCTGGGACGAACTGCTCACGCTCCCACTCGAAGAGAGCGTCACAACCCTCACCTGCGTCTCGAACGAGGTGGGCGGCGACCTCATCGGTACGGCGCTGTGGCTCGGCTATCCGATCCGGCATCTCCTCGCCCGCGCGGGCGTGCAGGCGGATGCCGACATGGTGCTCTCCACATCGATCGACGGCTTCACCGCGGGCACCCCGCTGGAGGCGCTCACCGACGATCGCAACGCGATCCTGGCCGTCGGCATGAACGGCGAGCCGCTGCCGATCGCTCACGGTTTCCCGGTGCGGATGGTCGTGCCGGGCCTGTACGGCTACGTGTCGGCGACGAAGTGGGTCACCGATCTGGAGGTCACGCGGTTCTCCGACGCGCAGGGGTATTGGACTCCGCGCGGATGGTCGGAGCGGGGGCCCATCAAGCTCGCGAGTCGCATCGACGTTCCGCGCCGGGGGGCCACGGTGACGACCGGCGACACGGTCATCGCCGGCGTCGCTTGGCAGCAGCACGTCGGTGTGCGCGGTGTGCAGGTGCAGATCGATGGCGGCGACTGGCAGGAGGCGACCCTCGCCACCGCCATCTCGTCCGACACCTGGGTGCAGTGGACGCTGCCGTGGACCGCGACCGCGGGAGCGCACACGATCACCGCGCGGGCGATCGGCGTCGACGGCCAGCCCCAGACGCAGGCCTCCGCCCCACCGGCACCCGACGGGGCGACCGGGTGGCCGCGGGTGTCCGTGACCGTCGCCTGAGGCAGGCCCGACCGCGGAGCACGGCGGGTCGGTCAGCCGGCGAGCACCAGCCGCAGCTGCTCGACGGCCCAGTCGAGCTCGGTCGCCCGCACGACCAGCGGCGGGGCGATACGGATGGTCTGGCCGTGGGTGTCCTTGACGAGCACGCCGCGGCCGAGGAGCTTCTCGGCGAGTTCCCGCCCGGTGCCGTATGCCGGGTCGATGTCGACGCCGGCCCACAGTCCCGCGACGCGCACGGCGGTCACTCCCCGACCGATCAGCGCCTCGAGGCCGCCCTGAAGGTGCTCGCCCAGGGCGAGCGCCCGCGTCTGGAACTCGCCGGAGGCGAGCATCTCGACCACGCGCAGCCCCACGGCATCGGCCAGCGGGTTTCCGCCGAAGGTCGACCCGTGCTCGCCGGGGCGGATCACCCCGAGCACGTCGCGGTCGGCGACGACGGCCGACAGCGGCACGATGCCGCCGCCGAGCGCTTTGCCGAGCAGGTACACGTCGGGCACGACGCCCTCGCGCTCGCAGGCGAACGTCGTCCCCACGCGGGCGAGCCCCGACTGGATCTCGTCGGCGATGAACAGCACGTTCTCGCGGTCGCAGATCTCGCGGATGTCGCGGAGGTACCCCGCCGGCGGAATGACCACGCCGGCCTCGCCCTGGATCGGCTCGACGAGCACCGCGGCGGTGTTCTCATCGATCGCGGCCGCGACGGCCGCGGCATCCCCGTACGGTACCCGAACGAAACCGGGGGTGAACGGTCCGAAGTCGCCGCGGGCCTGGTCGTCATCGCTGAAGCTGACGATGGTGGTGGTGCGGCCGTGGAAGTTGCCATCGGCGACGATGATCGTCGCGGCATCCGCAGCAACGCCCTTGACGCGATACGCCCACGCGCGCGCGACCTTGATGCCCGTCTCGACCGCCTCGGCGCCCGTGTTCATCGGGAGCACCAGATCTTTGCCGCACAGCTCGGCCAGCGCCGCGGCGAACGGCCCGAGCCGGTCGTTGTGGAACGCCCGACTGGTCAGCGTGATGCGCCCGAGTTGCTCGGTGGCGGCGGCGACGAGCGCCGGATGGCGGTGCCCGAAGTTGAGCGCCGAGTAGGCCGACAGCAGGTCGAGGTACCGCTTGCCCTCGACGTCGGTCACCCACGCGCCCTCACCGCGCGCGATCACCACCGGCAACGGGTGGTAGTTGTGGGCGACGGAGGACTCTTCCGCGGCGATGAGCCGCGCGGTGACGTCGTCGGAGGAGATCGTGGTCATTTCTTTCCTCGCAGTTCGAGTGTGCAGCACTTGATTCCGCCCCCGCCGAGCAACAGCTCCGACAGATCGACCGCAACCGGGGTGTAGCCCCGCTCGCGCAACTGAACGTCGAAACCGCTCGCACGCGGCGAGATGAGGACGTGTCGACCATCGGATGCCGCGTTCAGGCCGAACGCGGCCCCATCGGCGTCGGAGACGAGGATCGCGTCCGGGTAGCGCTCTTCGAGCACGTGACGGGAGGGTTCATCGAAGGCGGACGGCAGGTAGGCGATGTTCGCCTCCGCCACGCCCGCGGGTCCCTGCACCGGATCGAGCACGCAGATCGCCGTGTCGAGGTGGTAGAAGCGGGGATCGACCAGCCGCAGCGACACCACCTCGCGCCCGAAGACCTCCGCCACCTCGCGGTGGCTGTCTCCGGCCGAGCGGAAGCCGGTGCCGGCGAGGATCGTGTCACCCACGAGCAGGAAATCGCCCTCGCCCTCCTGCACCTCGACGGGCGGCACCACCTCGAACCCGTTCGCGGTGACCCAGTCCAGGTCGGGCTGCTCTTCGCCGCGGCGCTCGTCGACGCGGAACCGCACCCCGAGCGCGCGGCCGTCGATGATGAAACCCCCGTTGGCCGTGTAGACCATGTCGGGAAGACCCGGGAGCGGGTCGATCAGCTCGACCTCATGGCCGAGCGCGAGATACGTGTCGTAGAGCGTCTGCCACTGGGCGACGGCCTTGGCCGTGTCGGTGGGACGGGTCGGCTCCATCCACGGATTGATCCGATAGCTCACCGTGAAGAACTCGGGCCGGCACATGAGGTACCGGCGGTGCTGGGCGATCCGATCGGGCATTCTCGCTCCTCGTTCCCTCGACGCTCATCGAGGGGCCGCGGCGGACGCTGTCCACAGGCCCGATTCCCCGTCGACGACGCGGGAGGGGCACGCCGGTGTCCCATTGTGCCAGACGTCCTTTTGTCCACCCGGTTGCCAAGATCATGCAAGTGAGTAGATTTCTTCTCATGGCGCGGCGCACAGGGGACGAGACACGCGCGCTGCTCTTGCGGGTCGGTATGCAGATGCTGCTCGAACGCGGCGTCTCTGCCGGCGTGCAGCACATCCGTCTGCAGGAGGTGCTGCGCCGTGCGGGTTTGACGAGCGGGGCAGCCTATCGACTGTGGGCAGACCAGAACGACTATCAGCGCGATCTCGCCGTATCGATGGTGCGTCTTCGACTGAGTGCCCCCACCGAATATGCGCAGGCGGCCATCGATCAGCTCATTGCCGACGGGGCATCGCGCGACGAGATCATCCGCGCCGCCGCCTCCTCACACGTGGAGAGCATTTCGGTCGACACGAGTGACCGCGAGCGTGTCCGCGACACCCAGCAGTTCTTGGTGACGCTTGCGCTGCGCGCCACGGCGGAGACCTGGCCTGAGCTCAGAGAGGCCAGTCATGCCCGCCACCAGGAGTCGATCGACGACTTCTCCGCATTCACGCTGTCGCTGATGGATGCCTACGGCATGCGGATGAGATCGCCGCTGGTGGTCGAGGACTTCACCGCGGCCATGGCCGCGCTCTCCGACGGTTTCGCGCTGCGTGCGATCGAGGGAATTGCGCATCCCATGATCGAAGCCGGCTCCTCCGATGAGATCGAAGAGGGGCGATGGACGCTGTTCTCCCTGGGCTTGCGCGCCCTGGTCAACGAGTTCATGACGCCGATGGATGACCACGGGAGCTCTGGGGTCGAGTAGATTCCCGGCCCCAGAGCGACACTCCCCCCGGTGTGTCACAAGACGGTTCGGCCTGTGGTTCTGAGTGACAGAAACGGCCGCCGTCTGGCGCTCCCCAGATGCGCCATGAATATGCTCGCTCGCCGAGGCGAGCATCGCCAGAAAGATAAGTTGTTTCTCCCCTTCAGGTTTCAGAAAACCAGCGACGTCACGAAAACCTCGTCGGTCTCCGTCGCTGTGCGTGCCACACCCGCGGCATCCACGAAGTCGTAGGTGACCGTCGACGTCTCGCCGGTCGCCACGAAGCCCAGCCGCTCATAGAGCCGCCGCGCGGCGGGATTGTCGATCGCGACGCCGAGGGCGAGCGTCGTTTCGCCGCGGTTGCGCGCGCATTCTTCGGCGGCAGCGACGATCGCGGTCCCGATCCCACGCCCGCGCATGGCAGGGCGGACGTTGAGGTTCTTCAGTTCGACCGGCGAGGTGCGCAGGTCGAGCTGGCCCGAACCGACCGGGTCCGACCCGACCCAGGCGACGAGCAGCACACTCGTGCCTTCGCGCTGCAGCCGCCACATCGCCCGCACGAACCCTTTGCCAGGTGGCTCATCGGCTTCGATCCGCTCGAGCTCGGATGCCGTCAGGCGCCGCACCTCGACGGCATCCGCGCCACCGGACATCAGATCACGGCCTCGCTCCACGGGTCGGGGTTGCCGAAGCGGTGCGCGGTGATCGCCACGGCCTGCTCGCGCAGGAACGGCAGCAGCTCGATACGCCCGGCGGTGGTCACCTCGCCCGCGTACACGGCCACATCGGGATCGCCGGCGGTCGCCTCGACGAGGGCGGCGTGCGCGGCGGCCACGGATGCCGCCGGTCCCACGAGCCGCACCCGCGGCGCGACGCCG
>CAUPYO010000205.1:0-4866 GCA_963515565.1 uncultured Microbacterium sp. | reverse complement strand
CATCCGAAGACCGCGACGCTCTGGCCGGGCTGAAAACGGCGATCCTTGCCGAACAGAGCAACGTAGGCGACGGCCGCCGGTTCGCACAGCACGCCGATGTCGAACACATCGTCGGCAGCGAACATGGCGCGCAGCGGTTCCAGTGAGTGGATGTAGGCCGCGGGAGCGACGGCATACTCCGCGATCCCGCCGTCGAGCGTGAATCCCGCGAAGTCCGCCTGCTGGCAGGAGTTGGGCTGAAGCATCCGACACGCAGTGCAGTATCCGCACGGGCGCAGCGTCTGGACGGCGACGGCATCCCCGGGACGCACGTGACGGACGGCATCGCCCGCGTCGACGACCTCGCCGGCGAACTCATGGCCCGGGATCACGGGAAGACCCATCCGGTAGGGAAGGACCACGTATCCGTCGGCGTCTTCGCTCGTCATCCGCAGGGTGGAGACGGCCACGCCGGCCGCGCGGACGCGGACCACCACATCGTCCGCCGCCACGACGGCGGGCCGCTCGACATCCGCCACCTGCCATTCGGGATGCCGCCACACCTGGCGAGCCTCCCGCGCCCACCGCCCTTCGCTCTCCTCGGGCGTCACCGTGTAGCCGGGGCGAGGGTCCCATTTCCCGCTGAGTACCAATGCGCGCATGTCGAACCCATCTGGACGGCAATGTGTGAATAGTCTGATAATAATCAATGACCGCACAACCGGCGCGACATCGCCCAACGTGCACCGACCCCCCACGGAGGTGAACAGTGAACGATAAGATCATGCCCATGTTCACTCCAGACCCTGTTCGCCGACCGCGCGAGCAGGTCGAGAAGCAGCTGCGCGATGCCATCGTCTCGGCGACGTTCAAAAGAGGCGAGCGCCTCCCCAGCGAAGCGACCCTCGCCCAGGAGTTCCAGGTCAGCCGCACGACGGTGCGCGAGGCGCTGCGCGTGCTCGCCTCCGAGGGCTTGATCTCGAAGGTTCCCGGCGCCGGCGGAGGAAGCTTCGTCCAGAACGTCGATCACGAGTCGTTGCGGAACCTCCTGTCGGGTTCGCTCGAGACGATCCTGAAGTTCGGCGCCCTGACGCTGGAGGAAGTGACGCTCGTCCGCCGCCTGCTGGAGGTTCCCGCGGCCCGACTCGCCGCCGACCATCGCACCCCCGAGCAGGCTGCGCAACTGCAGATCCTCATCGCCCGCCAGGATGCCGTGGTGGCCGACCCCGCCCGCGACAACTGGGATCCCGAGCTCTTCGAGATCGGCCAGTCCATCTATAGCCTCGTCGGCGAGGCGAGCGGCAACCGCCTCCTCGCATCGTTCATCGCCGCGATCAGCCAGGTCACGATCAGCGTCTACATGCGTGAGCTCTCGGCCGCGGATGCCGAGCAGGCCCGCGAGTTCACTCGCGCGCTCGTCGAGGCGATCGTCAGCGGCAACGCCGGCGTCGCCGAAACAACCATGGCGACGGTCCTCGGACAGATCGAGGACCGCCACCGGCTCGCGACGACCGCCAAGAACTGATCCGCGGGCGGGCGGTCGTCGCGCAGCGCATCGCCGGTTAAATGTCCACCTTTTGCCTAGTGTGACCGGATTTTGATATTCTGACTTCTGTCGGGTATTCGCCCCATCAGAATTGGAGTTCACATGAAGCTGGCTTCTCTGCGCACAGACGCGGGCATCGTCGCCGCCGCGATCGTCGGAGACGACGTGGTCGTCGACCTCAGCATCGCTGCCCCGCAGCTCCCCCGGGACGTGGTCGAGATCCTCGCCCTCGGCCCCGCGGGAACCGAGGCGGTGCAGCAGGCGATCGACAGCGGTGCCGGTCGTCAGGCGCTGGATCTCGGGCGGCTGGGGTCGCCTGTCCAGAATCCGCCGAAGTTCATCGCGATCGGTCGCAACTACATCGAGCACGTCAAGGAGATCGGCGAGGAGCTTCCGACCGACCCCACGGTGTTCGCGAAGTGGAACAACACGATCGCCGCGCCGTACGCCGACGTCCAGGTGCCGGCCGTGTCGGACAAGCTCGACTTCGAGTGCGAGCTCGGCGTCGTCATCGGTCGCCGCGCCAAGCACGTCTCGAAGGAGAATGCGGCGAGCGTGATCGCCGGCTTCACGATCATCAACGACTACAGCGTCCGCGATTACCAGATGCGCGGTGGCCAGTGGGTGCTCGGGAAGTCGTTCGACGGACACGGCGTCGTGGGCCCCTGGGTGATCACACCCGACGAGGTGGATCCGCACACGCTGCCGATCCGGACGATCGTCAACGGCGAGGTCCGCCAGCAGTCCAACACGAAGAACCTGATCTTCGACGTCTACACCCTCATCGCTGAACTGTCCTCCGCCGCGACCCTCGAGCCGGGCGACCTGATCGCGACCGGTACGCCGGGTGGGGTGGGCGTCATGGAGGGCCGCTACCTGGCGCCCGGAGACGTGGTCCGTGTCGAGATCGACGGCATCGGTGCGATCGAGAACGTGATCGTCCAGGAGCCCGCGCCGGTCGAGCACATCGAGCCGCCGCGCACTCTCGCGAGCTGACCGCCGAGACGGAAGGGGTGGGTGCCGGTACGCCGGCTGCCCACCCCTTCTGTCTGCCCTCAGTTGACGCCGAGCTGGAGCGTCGACCACGCCCGCGCCATCGTGTCCTCGATGATCATCGTGACGTGACCCCATGCCTGCGACAGATCGCGATATGCGCGTTCCATGCGCTCGCCGTTCATGGAGGCGCTCGACCCGGCCGTCCGGTAGATCGTGTCCTGGACCGTGTTCCACGCGAGGCGCGTCGCCTCCCGGCACATCATGTTGATCATCATGTCTTCCTTGGTGGTGAACGGTTCCCCCCCGTTCGCCGCGCGTTCGCAGATCTCCATCCAACGCTCCGCCGCGTCGTTGACGATCCCCTGCGCCGAGTTCAACCGCACGGTCGCGAGGCCGTACCAGCGCTGGTAGTCCGGGTCGTGCAGTCGCGCTGCGGGCGCCCGGCCCGCGTCACCCGCGGTCTTGCGCTCGTGCAACAGTCGTTCGTACTCGTCGAGCGCGCCGAATGCGCCGCCGATGAAGACGGTGGCCAGGTCGAGCCCGAAGAATCCCTGCCCCGGCGCGAGATGCATGGGATTTCCGTGGAGTTCGAACCCGGGCGAGGTCGTGGCCGTCTTGAGATCGACCTGCATGGTCTTCTCGAGGACGAACCGCTCGGGAATGCGCGCATCACGGAACACGATCGTGTTGGACCCGCTCCCCTTGAGCCCGAGGGTGCGGCCCCAGTCGTCCAGGATCTCGTAGCGGTCGCGCGGCGCGATGAAGAACATCTGCTGCCGCGGCTTGCCGTCCTCCCCCATCTCGAAGGCCTGACCGAGGTAATGGGTCGAGTACGGACTTCCGGACGAGTAGGGATGCGTGGTGTTGAGGGTCCAGGTCCCGTCTGCGTTCCGCGCGGCGGGGCCACCGGGACGGGCCGTCGACGGAATGACGACGTGCCCGTCGGCGAAGATCTCGTCCTGCACCTCCTTCGGCCACAGTGACGCGACCAGGAGCGCGTGACTCGCACCGAGGGTCAGGCACCAGCCCGTGGACATGCAACCGCGCGCGACAGCCCCCATCACCTTCAGGAAGCTGGGCATGTCGTAGGCATAGCCGCCGTAGAGCCGCGGGATCAGGAGCTTGTAGAGGCCGGCGTCGCGGAACTGCTGATGTCGCTCGGGAGAGTAAGTGGTGCGCTGCTCGACAGAGGCCTGGTCCGCGACCAGACTCGGCCGCAGACCTTCCGCGAACGCCAGCGCGTCCTTCAGCGAGAGGGCTTCCGCCACCGCGGGGCTTTCGACGACCAGGGTCCTCGAGAAGTTGTCATCCGACATTCGTCATCCGTTCTATCGTTCTGGCGTGCCGATCACGGCACGGTGAGGCCGCCGTCGATCACCAACACCTGGCCGGTCATGTAGTCGGACTCCGGGCCGGCGAGGTGAAGGAGCCACGGGACCAGCTCGGCGGGCTGGCCCATGCGGCGCGCGGGGATCGTCTTCAGGACTTTCGCGTAGAACTCGTCATTCTCCCGGAGTCCCGCATTGATGTCGGTGACGAAGTAGCCGGGCGCGAGGGCGTTGACCTGGATGCCGTAGCGGGCCCATTCGACGGCGAGCGACTTCGTCAGCGCGATGATCCCCGCCTTCGAGGCTGCGTAGGCGCCGTGGTGCGGCACCCCCACGACGGCGAAGTTGGACGCGATGTTGACGATCTTGCCGGAGCCTTGGGCCACCAGGTGCCGACCGGCGGCCTTCGTCACGAGGAAATTCCCGCGAAGGTTGGTCTCGATGATCCGGTCCCAGTCCTCGACGGGCTGATCCAGCAGGGGCACACTGCTGAGCACGCCGGCGTTGTTGACGACGATGTCGATGTGTCCGAACTCTTGCCGCGCCGCCTCGACGAACGCTTCGACGGACGCCTCGTCCGTCACGTCGGTGACGCGGGCAAGGACACGCTGTCCGCGTGACTCGGCCGCCGACACGATCTCCTCCAACGCCGACGACGTCCTTCCCGCGACCGCCACCGATGCACCTGCGCGGAGGAGGGCTTCGGCCATCACGCGGCCGAGCCCGCGCCCGGCTCCGGTCACGATCGCCACTTTGCCCTCGAGCGTTCTGCGGGCCGAGCTGTCGTCCACGGTCTCTCCTGTTCACCGGCCGGTCGACTCCGGGGTCGGCGAAGTGTCAGGCCGAGCGTCCGGCCATGCCCGTTCCGACGTCCTCGTCGTGACTGCGCCTCGAGAGGCAACAGTCCATCATTTACACATTGACCTAGTTTGGACATTCGTGAGACGGTAAGTCAAGTACGAAACCGCCCTGACCCTCAAGGAGCATGAGCCGGATATCCGCGTGATGGTGCTGGAA
>CAUPYO010000204.1:0-4879 GCA_963515565.1 uncultured Microbacterium sp. | reverse complement strand
GCGGCGAGCGTCTTGTTGTGGGCGAGCACGAGCGTCGGGCGCTGCACCTGCTCGATCAGCCACGCGGTCGTCGCCGACTTGCCGGTTCCGGTCGCGCCCAGAAGAACGACGTCGGTCTCACCGGCGTTGATCCGCGCGGCGAGATCGGCGATCGCCTGCGGCTGGTCGCCACTGGGCACGTACTCGCTGACGACCTCGAACGGGCGAACGGATCTCGTGGTCTGCATCCATCCAGCGTAGAGTCGCCCTCCGACATTCGGGCCGGCGTTCGCCGACGGCATCCCCCGGCGCTGCGCCCGGTCGGGCGCCCGCGTACCCTGGGCAGATGGTGGAGTTCCTCGTCGGGTCCGGCCTCGCGGCCGCCGCAGGGCTCAACGCGTGGATGCCGCTGTTCGCACTCGGCCTGCTGGACCGCTTCCTGCCGGCCATCCAGCTGCCGAGTTCGTGGTCGTGGCTTTCCAGCGACGCCGCCCTCTGGATCACCGGCATACTCTTGGTCATCGAGATCGTCGCCGACAAGATCCCCGCCGTCGATTCGGTCAACGATGTTCTGCAGACCGTCGTGCGACCGGCATCCGGCGGCATCGTGTTCGGTGCGGGCGCGAGCGCCGAGACGGTGCGCGTCGATGATCCTTCCCTTTTTTCGGGCGGAACGTGGGTGCCCATCGCGATCGGTGTCGTCATCGCCCTGGCGATCCACGCGCTGAAAGCGTCGGTACGACCGGTCGCGAACGTGGCCACCGCGGGGCTTGCGGCGCCGGTGCTCTCGGCGGGCGAGGACGTGTCGGCATTCCTTCTCATTCTCGCCGCGATCTTCGTCCCTGCTCTCGCGGGGGTGCTCATCGTCGGACTCGTCGTCGCGGCGATCGTTCTCCTGCGGCGACGGCGCCGGCGCGCGCCGGTGGCCACGCGCTAGACGGAGCGTCGGTCGCCGCTGCTGTCCGACGCGGTGAGCCGATCCCACAGGGCGTCCGCCTGCGAGATGGTGTCATCGATCGTTCCGGTGGTGTCGATGACCACGTCCGCGATCGCGAGGCGGGAGTCGTCGTCCGCCTGCGCGGAGATGCGCGCGCGGGCATCGTCCGGCGTCATCCCGCGAAACGCCACGAGACGCTCCACGCGCGTGGATGCCGGAGCGTGCGCGACGACGACGAGCTCCCACGGGTCATCGGCGCGCGTCTCCACCAGAAGCGGCACGTCGTAGACGACGACGGCGTGCGGGTCGGCGGCGAATGCGATGGCGAATTGTCGGGCGGACTCTTCCCTCACCGCCGGATGGACGATGCTGTTGAGTCGGCGGCGAGCCGCACTGTCGGCGAAGACGATCGCACCGAGCGCGGACCGATCCAGCGAACCGTCGGCGGCGATGACGCCCGCGCCGAAGGAATCCGCGATGGCGCGCAGCACCGGTGTGCCTGGCTGCTGGACGTCACGGACGATGGCATCGGCGTCGACCACGATCGCACCCCGCTGTACGAGTCGGCGAGCGATGGTGGATTTTCCCGATGCGATTCCGCCGGTGAGAGCGATCAGGGGCATGACTACGAGGATGTCACGTCTGTCGACGCGGTCGTCGTGGCCGGACCTGCGACGATCACCGACGCCTCGGCGATTCGAGCGGCACGCAGCGCCGACTCGCGCGCCACGCTGAGGAGAACGTCGGGATCGTGTCCCACGATCTGGGTGAGCGCGACACCGACGCCGACCGAGGGGAGGCGCCCATGGTCGGTCGTCGATAGCTCGTCGATCACACCCCGGAAGAGCGCCCCGCCGATGCGCCGCGCCTCGGCGGTCGACTCCGCGAAGGTGCAGATGGCGAGCTGGCCGTCGCCGTCCTCACCCACCAGGGCCGCAGCCGGCGCGTAGACGCGCACCGCGTGGCGACACGTCGCGGAGATCCCGTCGATGACGTCACGGCCGAATGCATCGCCGATCTCCTCCAGACCATCGGCGCGCAGCACGATCACCGCGATCCCCTCGTGCCGCCACGAGGCGCGCTCGGAGATGTCGGCGAGAGCGCCCGCGAACGTGCGCGACAGCATCACGCCGTCGGCCGCGACCCCGTTCGAGGTGAGCCACTCGTATCGCTGCACAGTCGTGCGGTGAGATCGCAGCACCGAGGTGACGATGGCAGCCACCATCGTCAAGATCACCGTCACGATGTTCGCGCTGACCGATCCCAGCCAGGTCGAGAAGAACTCGCTCTCCGGCCCTGCGGCAAGGAAGACGGCGAGCCGCACCGCGTAGAAGGCGGCGGCCACTCCCAGCACCAAGGAGAGCGTCCAGGCGCTGCGCAGTCGACGCATCGGGGTGCGCAGCGATTCGACCGCACCGGCCGCGAACAACGCGACGAGCGACGCCGCCATGACGCTCCACCCGCCCCAGCTGCCCCGCGTGGGGTACTCGAGGAGGGCGACGACGAAAGCGGCGAGGGCCAGCATCCCCACGGCGATGGCCACAGTCGCGAGTGCGCGGTCGTTGAACAATCGGCATCCGAGGAGCATGAAGCCCGCCACGCAGACGAACAGCGTATTGCCCACCGCCACAGCGACGCCGCCTCCGACGCCCGCCGACCACGCCATGTAGGCGAACGTGGTGGCGAGCCCGCAGAAGAACGCCACGGCCCAGAGCCGGCCCGGTCCGGTGTCGCGGCGCAGGAGGGTGTCGAGGATGAAGGTGAGGCTTGCGACCGACGCGACGATCGCGGTCATCACGGTGACGCTGAACAGATCGAGAGTCATTGTGCGTCCTCGTCCCCCGACGAGTCTGCGGCGCCGGCGAGGGCGAGATCTCGTTCGTACACATCGCGCGTGGCGGGAAGCACCACGGTGAACACGGTGCCCTCGCCGGCGACGGAATCGACCGTGATGGTTCCGCCGTGCGCCGTGACGATATCGCGGGTGATGGAGAGGCCGAGCCCGTTGCCGGGCACGAGCGGCGCGGCGCGAAAGAACCGATCGAAGACCCGGGCGGTGGATTCGGGCGTCATGCCGATGCCGGTGTCGGCGACACGGATGACCGTGTGGATGCCGTCGGTGGCCGTGGAGGCGGTGACGGTGCCGCCGTCGCGGTTGAACTTGATCGCGTTCGCGAGCAGGTTGTCGACGACTTGCCGGATGCGCGCGGGGTCGGCGTAGGCCTCTGCCCAGCCCGAACGATCCACGCGCACCGTCACGAACTGCTCGGCTGCCACCGGTTCAAGGGCGGCAACGGCCGCCCGCAGGACCTCCACCATGTCGAGCGGCTGTGGGCGCGGCCGTGTGTCGATCGAGGAGCCCGAGCGCGACGACGCGGACAGGATGTCGGTCACGATGCTGAGCAGGCGCTCACTGTTGCGATGCGCCGTGTCGACCTGACGGCGGGCGACATCGGTCAGGGTGCCGCCGTCCAGCACCAGCTCCAGATAGCCGAGGATCGAGGTCAACGGCGTGCGCAGTTCGTGCGAGATCGAGGCGACGAGGTCGTCGCGCACGCGTTGCGCTTCGCGCTCCACGGTGACATCGCGCGCGATGAGCACAGCGCCCGCCGGCGTGCCGTTGTGGTCGTTCAGGTGACGAGCGGTGAAGGCGATGGCGCGCCGGCTCCCGTCGGCGAGGGCGAACCAGAGGATGACCTCCTCGAACGACTCGCGTCGCTGCAGACGGAGAAAAGGATGCTGAGACGGCTCCAGCGGCGACAGGTTCTCGTCGGTGACCTCGGCGGAGTCGGAATCGGTCGGAAGGAACCCGGGGATGTGCCCGAACCGTACCTGCGCGTCGTTCTCGAGCACGACCTCGCCGGTCTCGCTGAGACGGATCACTCCGAAGTCGACGGTGTCGAGCACTTCACTGACCACCTGCTCCTGCCGGAGTGCTTCGCGGTGGGCGGCGGAGACGCGGATGGCCTGGCGGTCCAGAAGGCGGCGCTGGGCGCGGTGGCGGCGCGCGGAGGTGTAGCTGGAGACGCTGACGGCGATGATGATGACGGGCAGCAGCACGACGGCATACGCACCGCGTGGCGGGGCGCTGGCAACGATCAGCCAGTACACCGCGGGGATGCCGAGGGCAGCCAGTGCGAAGCCGGTCCGCCCGAGCGTCGGCAACCAGATCGCGGGGAACACCCACAACAGCGCGAAGGCCCCGCCCGGGTCGGAGATGCGCAGCAGCGCGACCGCGGCGATGTCGATGAGCGGGATGACGGCGACCCAGTAGGGGGCGACGCGCGGCCACGGAAAGGCGAGCGCGGCGATGCCGCCAACGACCACGAGCAGCATCGCGATCCCGAACAGTGCGGCGTCGGCGATGGAATCGGTCGCCAGGCCCAGGATGAACAGCACGGCCATGACCGCACAGAGTACGAGCTGGTTGTTCGCCGCGGAGCGGTCGCGCAGTTCTCCGCTGATGCGACCATCGGCGGAGCGAAGATGGGGCGCCATGGGATGACGTTACAGCCGCGGGAAGGGCACGGGGAGAAGAGAACAGCGACAGGGCCGCCGCCCGGAAGAATCCGGGGCGACGGCCCTGCTCATGAGACTGCTGCTCAGCGACCCGACAGCTTCTCGCGGAGAGCCGCGAGAGCCTCGTCGTCGGCGAGCGTTCCGCCGCCGTTCGAGGCGTCGGACGAGAACGACGACGAGCCGGTCTCGGCCGGGGCCGCGGCCTCGGCCTCGAGCGTCTTGGCGACGGCGAGCTTGTGCGCCTCCCAGCGAGCCTGGGCAGCGGCGTACTCCTGCTCCCACTTCTCGCGCTGAGCGTCGAAGCCCTCGAGCCAGGCACCCGACTCGGGGTCGAAGCCCTCGGGGTACTTGTACTCGCCGTTCTCGTCGTACTCGGTGGCCATGCCGTACAGCGCCGGGTCGAACTCGGTGCCGTTGGGGTCGACCGACTCGTTGGCCTGCTTG
>CAUPYO010000203.1:0-4886 GCA_963515565.1 uncultured Microbacterium sp. | reverse complement strand
AACACCGGCCCCGTCTACCCGTGGTTCGGCAAGGACATCCGTCAGGGGCTGCCCCTGTCGATCGAGAACTACGCCCTCTTGCACGCGCTGTGGCGTGAGGACGTCGTCGACTGGGAGGGCAAGTTCCGCACCTCTCTGCAGGGCTTCACCGCGACCCCGCGACCCCTCGACGGCGTGGCTCCGTTCGTCTGGCACGGCTCGATCCGCACCCCGGAGATCGCCGAGCAGGCCGCGTACTACGGCGACGGCTTCTTCGCGAACAACATCTTCTGGCCCGCGGAGCACTACCAGCGCCTGATCGGCCTTTACCGCCAGCGCTGGGAGCACTACGGACACGGCGCCCCCGAGACGGCGATCGTCGGCCTCGGCGGTCAGGCCTTCATGGCGAAGAACTCGCAGGATGCCGTCAACCAGTTCCGTCCCTACTTCGACAACGCTCCGGTCTACGGCCACGGTCCTTCCATGGAGGACTTCACCGAGATGACGCCGTTGACGGTCGGATCTCCCCAACAGGTCATCGACCGCTACGCCGGCATGCGCGAGATCTTCGGCGACTATCAGCGTCAGCTGTTCCTGATGGATCACGCGGGTCTGCCGCTGAAGACCGTTCTCGAGCAGCTGGACTTCCTCGGTGGCGAGGTCGTGCCCGCCTTGCGCAAGGAGTTCGCGAAGGACCGCCCTGCCAACGTCCCCGACGGTCCCACGCACGCCGCGATGGTGCGCGCCGCCTACGGCGATGGGCCCTCGCGCCAGGCTACGCCGCGCGCCAACCGCGGTGACAACCTGAGCGGTCCCTCGCCCTATCAGGACGCTCCGGCCCCCGCCGGCGCCGCGTTCGGAGTGGCGGCGCGGCGATGAGCGCGCGGCGTATCGCCGTCGTCTCGGCCGGGCTGTCCAACCCGTCGTCGACGCGTATGCTCGCCGACCGCCTCGCGGCCGCGACCGTGTCGGCGCTCGGAGCGATCGAGGGAACGGACGGCGTGCCCATCCAGGCGACCGTCGACACCATCGAGTTGCGCGACCTGGCACACGACATCACGAACAACCTGTTGACCGGCTTCGCGCCCCCGGCGCTCGAGTCCGCGATCAACACGGTGGTCTCCGCCGATGCGCTCATCGTGGTGACGCCGATCTTCTCCACCAGCTACTCGGGGTTGTTCAAGTCGTTCATCGACGTGCTCGACCCCGACGCGCTCACCGGCATGCCGGTGCTGATCGGCGCCAACGCGGGGACCGCGCGGCACTCGCTCGCGATCGACTACGCGATCCGCCCGCTGTTCGCCTACCTGCACGCCGAGACCGTCTCGACCGGTGTGTTCGCGGCATCCAGCGACTGGGGCGCGGCGGCCGACCAGGTCGCCCCGCTCAGCTCACGTGTCGAGCGCGGCGCGCGCGAGCTCGCCGAGGCCGTCGCCCGTCGCCAGGGCGCCGGCAGCGCAGACCCCTTCGATCCGAGCAACTACCTCGGTGAGGGCCGTTCGTTCGGACACCTGCTCGGCGGACTCGCCGGCGAGTGAGCCCGACCCACAGCGCCCTCGATCACGCTCCGGTGCGGTCGGGGGCGCTGGCGCGTGCAGCGGTCTCGGCGTGCTCCAGGGCGGATGCCGCGCGCACCAGCGCCAGATGCGACAACGCCTGTGGTGTGTTGCCCGCTTGGCGGGCTCCGGCGATGTCGTACTCCTCCGAGAGCAGCCCCAGATCGTTGGCCCGGGAGCAGGCGCGATCCATGAGCGCCCGGGCGTCGTCGAGGCGGCCGGTCGCGGCGTACTGCTCGACGAGCCAGAACGAGCACGCCAGGAACGGGTTCTCCGTCCCCGCCAGCCCGTCGACGCCCGACTCGGTGCGATAGCGCAGCACCAATCCGTCGACCAGCAGCGTGCGTTCGATCTGCGCCACCGTGGCGAGCATGCGCGGGTCGTCGGCGGCGCAGAATCCCACCGACGGCAGCAGCAGCAGCGAGGCGTCGACGGCGTCGGTCTCGGTGTGCTGCACGAAATGGCCGCGGGGCGAGACCCCGTGCGCGTCGATCGCGGCGCGCACCTCGTCGCGCCGCCGTCGCCATCGCTCCACCGGGCCGGTCAGGCCGTGCTCGCGTACCGACCGCACACCGCGGTCGAAGGCCGCCCACACCATCGCCCGCGAGTGGGTGAACAGCCGCGGATCGCCGCGGATCTCCCAAATGCCCCGATCGGGCTCGTCGAGACGCTCTTCCGCGCGGCGCAGCAGCGCGCGCTCCAGGGGCCACGAGAGCGCCGACTGCTCGATGCCGGCATCGCGGGCCGCGAACAGGCAGGTCATCACCTCGCCGGTGACATCGGCCTGGTACTGCTCGGCTGCCCCGTTGCCGATGCGCACGGGAGCGGCACCTCGGTAGCCGGGAAGAGCGGTGATCTCGCGCTCGGTCAGATCGCGCTCGCCGGCGATACCGTAGACGATCTGCAGATCTGCGGGGTCGCCCGCGATCGCTCGCAGCAGCCAGCGCTGCCAGTGAGTGACGACGTGGGCGAAGCCCTGGGTCAGCAGCACCTCGATCGTCAGGGAGGCATCGCGAAGCCAGACGAAGCGGTAGTCCCAGTTGCGCTCTGCGCCGAACTGCTCGGGCAGAGACGTCGTCGGGGCCGCGATGATGCCTCCGGTGTCGCGGTGGGTCAGGGCGCGCAGCGTCAGCAACGACCGGACGACGGCATCGCGATGCGGGCCAGACGCATCGATCCGCTCCGCCCACGTGCTCCACCACGTGCTCGTGCACGCCAAGGCATCGTCGACGTCGAGCGGCTCGGGCGCCGGACGGTGCGAGGCGTGCCACGTCAAGGTCAGGTCGCGGTGCTCGCCGGCGCCGACCTGGAACGACCCGCGGTGCACATGGTCTGTCGCCGTCAGCGGTGCTCCGCGGAGCACGACGGCGTCGGGGCCGGCGATGGCCGTCACTTCGGGGGCTTCGCTCGTGCCCGATTGGCGTACCCAGGGAACGGCGCGGGCGTAGTCGAAGCGAAGGCGCACCTGCTGATCGAACGCCACGTCGCCGCTGATTCCCACGACGCGGCGGACGAGATCGGTGCGGTGTACGAGGTCGAGGTGGCGTGGATCGACGGGAAGGCAGTCGTAGACCTCGGCGACGCCGGTGGCGGTCTCCCAGCGGGTGATGAGCGTGAACGTGTCGCCGTCGTAGCGCCGGGACGGGCGCGCGCCCGGATCGCTCGGGCGCAGCACCCACTGGCCCTGGTGTTCGTCCCCCAAAAGGGCCGCGAACACGGATGCCGAGTCGAACCTCGGCAGACACAGCCAATCGATCGAGCCGGCCAGCGACACCAGGGCTGCGGTGCGGCAGCTGCTCAACAGGGCGTAGTCCTCGATCGCTGCGGGTTCGTACGTCCCGGCTCCGTATGCATCTGCCACGGGTCGATTCTGCCCCCTCCCACCGGGCAGAGGCGCGACGTAGGGTGAGCTCATGGGCGACGTGTCGACACTGGTCATCATCGGAGCGAGCGGCGATCTGACGGAGCGCCTGCTGCTACCCGCGCTCGCTGACCTGCTGACGGCCGAGCCCACCCGGCGCCTGCACCTCGTCGGCGTCGGACGCACCGAGCTCACCGATGCCCAGTGGCGACGCCGCGTGCGCGCGGTGTTCCGCGACGCCGATGCCGACGATGCGTTCGCCGGCATCGCATCCACCCCGTACCTCGCGGTGGACGCGACCACGGCCACCGGCATCCGCACCGTCGTACGGGAGGTCCCCGAGGGGCGCCTCGTGCTGTATTTCGCCGTGCCGCCCGCTGCTGCCGCCGCGGCATGCGCCGCGCTGTCGCCGTCGGATCTGCCGGAAGGCACGATCCTCGCACTGGAGAAGCCGTTCGGCGAGGACGCCGCCAGCGCAGAGCAGCTGAACCAGGTGCTGCTGCGGCTCCTGCCCGAACAACAGGTGTTCCGCGTCGACCACTTCCGCGGACGTTCCACGGTGCTCGACGTGCTGGGGGTGCGGTTCGCGAACCGTCTGCTGGAGCCGATCTGGTCGGCCGAGCACATCGAGCGGGTCGACATCGTGTTCGATGAGACGCTGGGCCTCGAGGGCCGCGCCGGCTTCTACGATCACGCCGGCGCCCTCATCGACATGATCCAGAGCCACCTGCTGCAGGTCATGGCGGTGGTGGCGATGGAACCGCCCGCGTCGCTGTCGGAGACGGATGTCAGAGACGCGACGTCCGCGGTGCTGCGCGCCACGCGGGTCTGGGAAGACAACGCCGTGCGCTTCTCGCGCCGCGCGCGCTACACCGCCGGCACGGCGGGCGGTGAGCAGATGCCTGACTACGTCGATGAGCCGGGAGTCGATCCGTCGCGTGAGACCGAGACGCTGGCGCAGGTCACGTTGGAGGTGCGCAACGCGCGCTGGGCGGGTGTTCCCTTCACGCTGCGGTCGGGAAAGGCGCTCGCCGCCAAGCGGGCCGAGATCGAGATGGTGCTCCGACCGGTGCGCCATCTTCCGGTCGGCTTCACCGGAGACCCGGGACCGCTGTCGGTCCGCTTCTCGCTCGGCCCCGATCGTGTCTCGGTCGACATCGCGGTCAACGGCGGAGAAGATCCGTTCGCGCTGCACCGGGCCACCCTCGAGGCCGATCTCGGACTCGGCTCGCAGGCGGCCTACACCGAGGTGCTCGCGGCCATCCTCGACGGTGACGCGGCGATGTCGGTGCGCGGGGATGCGGCCGTGGAGTGCTGGCGCATCATCCAGCCGGTCCGCGACGCGTGGCACCGCGGCGACGTGCCTCTGGAGGACTATCCCGCCGGCTCGGACGGGCCCCGCGAGTGGAATGAGACGCCGGATGCCGGGGCGCCAGCCCGCTGATCACGACCAGCGGTACTCGGTCTCGGGCCGCCCTCGCGTTCCGTAG
>CAUPYO010000202.1:0-4887 GCA_963515565.1 uncultured Microbacterium sp. | reverse complement strand
AGCGATGCCCGCGCCCGACGCGCCGCCCAAGAAGCCGAGGTAGCCGGGCACGAGCGGCAGCACGCACGGTGACAGGAACGACACGAGACCGGCCAGCATGGCGATGGGCACCGCGAGCCATAGCGCTCCGCTGAAGACGACCTCGGTCACGGATTCTCCGACACGACGTCGTTGATGATCGTCTTGAGGATCGACTCGCTCTCGACGCGGCCGATGAACCGCGCGGCGACCCGCCCCTTCTTGTCGAGCACGAGGGTGATCGGCACCGACTGCAGCGGCGTCCACGAGGCGAAAGCGAGCTTGAGGTCGGCGTCGTCCTTCGCCAGCAGCGACGGATAGCTGATGCCGTACTTCTCGTCGAAGGCGCTCGCGCCTTCGGGCCCGTCGTAGATGTTCACACCGAGGAAGTCGGCGCCGGCGGGCTTGACCGCTTGGTACGTGCTCTCCAGGGTCGGCGCTTCGGCGCGGCACGGCCCGCACTGGGCGTACCAGAAGTTGAGCACGAGCACCTTGTCGGCGTAGTCGGCGCTGGTGAGGGTCGAGCCGTCGACCGCTGTTCCGCTGAACTGCACGGCCGCACCGCGATCGGCGACGGCGATCTCCTGCACGCTGCCGTCGCCCGAGATGTACCCGTTGTTGTTGCCGCCCTGCTTGTACTGGTTGGCAAGATCGTCGTTGGTTCCGCTGCAGGCCGACAGCCCCACCGCCAGGGTGAGGGCGAGAAGGGATGCCGCGAGCTTCGCGAGCTTGTGCGGACGCGTCATACGGCCCCCACATCCACCGCGCGAGACGTGGATGCCGGCTCCGCGTAGGCGACTTCGCGCCAGCTGTCGCCGTCGCGTTCGAAACTCGTGACACTCGACAGGGCGCACCGTCGCTTCCGCGGATCGTGGCGGAGGGGCTCACCGGCCACCGCGAGATGCGTGATCCAGATCGGCAGCTGGTGCGAGAGCATCACCACATCGCCGCCGTCGGCGTCGTTCCAGGCTTCGGTCATCGCGGCATCCATGCGGGCGACGACCTGAACGTAGGGCTCTCCCCAGCTGGGCACCTCGGGCCTGGCCAGGTGTCGCCAATTCAGGGGGTTGAGCACAGCGCGCTTCATGCGCTTTCCCTCGAAGACGTTCGTCGGCTCGATCACGCGGTCATCGATCACCGGCACGAGGTCGAACAGCTCCGCAAAGGTCTCTGCAGACTCGCGGGTGCGCTGCAGCGGCGACGCGTACAGTGCGCCCACCGGCCGGCCGAGACGCTGAACATGCTCAGCCGCGCTTCGCGCCATCGCCCGACCGTCGGCGCTCAAGCGGAAGTTCGGGAGACGTCCGTACAAGACGCGCCCCGGGTTGTGGACCTCGCCATGGCGCACGAGGTGGAGGCGGTCGGCGGGCACACCTTCAGTCTACGTGGAGCCGATCTGTGGCCGGGCTGGGAGAGGCCCCTGCTACCGGGTGGCCTCAGGCGGGGTCGCTGTCCACAGCGCCGCTGCGCAGCTGTCGCACCCGATTCACGGTGAACCACACGAGCGCGGCGGCGGCGGCACCGATCACGGCGTACTGCAGAACGCCCGCATACTCCTCGACGACGTGCCACTGATCGCCGAGGAGGTAGCCGGACATCACGAACACCGCGTTCCAGATGAAGGAGCCGGCAAGCGTCAGCAGCCCGAAGCGCCAGAGCGGCATCCGTGTGACGCCGGCGGGAATCGAGATGAGGCTCCGGAAGATGGGGAGCATGCGGCCGAAGAAGACGGCCTTGCCCCCGTGCCGCTCGAACCAGGCGACGGTGCGATCGACGTCGTCGACGTTCAGCAGCGGCATCCTTCGCACGAGGGCGCGGAGGCGATCGATGCCGAGCCAGGCGCCCACCGCGTAGAGAGCGAAGGCGCCGACGACCGAACCGGCGGTCGTCCAGACAAGGGCCTCGACGAGGGTGAACGACCCGCGCGCGGCGGCGAGACCGGCCATCGGGAGGATGACCTCGCTCGGCAGCGGCGGAAAGAGGTTCTCGAGCGCGATGGCCACGCCCGCGCCGGGCGCTCCGATGAGATTCATGAGGCCGACGACGGCATCGACGAGCGCGGTGAGCCAAGAGCCATCGGATGCCAGTGCCATGCCTCGACGGTATGCACAGCGGGTGAAGGAAAGCTGGGCGGATGCCGCGCGCGCGACGCGCGGCGGGTTCCGTCTTCAGCGCGGCGGGTTCCGTCTTCAGCGCGGCGGGTTCCGTCTTCAGTGCGGCGGGTTCCGTCTTCAGTCTGCGCGCCCGGTCGAGCCCACCTCGACCGCATGATCGCGCACCTCAGGACCGCGTCCACCGCCGCCGAGACTGAATACGGAACGGGACAAGTCGAGACCTTGTCGCCCCGCCGGCGCGGCGAGCCGAGAGGCCGCCCCGTAGACTGATCCCTCGTGAGCGAACGCACCCTCGTCAGCCAGCTGCAGTCCCGCGAAGACGGCACCGTCTCGGTGTCCGGATGGGTCGAGACCGTCCGCGACCAGAAGAAGGTGCAGTTCGTCATCCTGCGCGACGAGACCGGCGCCGTCCAGCTCGTGAACCCTGCGACGCGCCCCGATCCGGCTTCCCTCGAATCGGAGGGGTCGGAGCAGGACGGCGCAGCCCTGGCGCTCACCGCACTGATCTCCGAGTTGTCGACCGGCACCTTCCTCACCGTCACCGGTGAGCTCAAGCACGACGAGCGCGTCAAGCTCGGCGGCGTCGAGATCAAGATCGCCAGCCTGGACATCGCCGCCGCGGCCCTGCCCGAGACGCCGATCGCGGCCGACAGCGGCCTCGACAAGCGCATGGACTGGCGCTTCATCGATCTGCGCCAGCGTCGCAACAACCTCGTCTTCCGCATCCAGACCACTCTCGAGCACGCGATGCGTACCTATTGGGTCGAGCGCGACTACGTCGAGATCCACTCCCCCAAGCTCATGTCGACTCCCGCCGAGGGCAACGCCGAGCTGTTCGCGCTCGAGTACTTCGGCGACCAGACGGCGTATCTCGCGCAGAGCCCGCAGCACTTCAAGCAGATGGCCCAGGCGGCCGGCTTCGGCAAGGTGTTCGAGATCGGCGATGTGTTCCGCGCCGACCCGAGCTTCACGAGCCGCCACGCGACCGAGTTCACGTCGATCGACGCGGAGATCTCGTGGATCGACTCGTACGAAGACGTCGCCGTCATGCAGGAAGAGCTGCTCGTCGCCGCCTTCCAGGCCGTGAAGGACAAGCACGGCGACGAGATCAAGGAACTGTTCGACATCGACGTCGTCGTGCCGACGCTCCCCTTCCCGCGCATCCCGTTGGCCGAAGCCCGCGAGATCGTGAAGGCGCGCGGCTACGACATCCCGCGCACCGACGGCGACCTCGACCCCGAGGGTGAGCGTCAGATCTCGGCTCACGTCCGCGAAACGTACGGGCACCAGTTCGTGTTCATCACCGACTACCACCCCGAGATCCGGCCGTTCTACCACATGCGCAACGCCGAGACCGGGCTGACCGCGAGCTACGACCTGCTGTTCCAGGGCACCGAGATCACCACCGGCGCGCAGCGCGAGCACCGCATCGAGGTGCTGGAGGCGCAGGCGCTCGAGAAGGGCCTGTCGCTGGAGGGCCTCGAACACTACCTCGACTTCTTCCGCTACGGCATCCCCCCACACGGCGGATTCGGCATGGGTCTCGCACGCGTGCTGATGCTCATGCTCGGCCAGGACTCGATCCGCGAGGTCACCTTCCTCTTCCGCGGGCCCACGCGTCTCGCGCCCTGAGCCGGGCCCCACGGGACCTGCGACTTCGCAAGACGTCACCCCTCCGTCACCGGCGGTTCACCGGCGCTCCGAGTATTCGACACGGCGCCACCGTACGTTCCTCGCATCCCCCTCGCCGCGCACGCATCGTCGTGCGCGCGGGGATGACCCGAGAGGAACAGCATGTCCCGAACCCTTGCGCGCCGCACGATCACGGTCACGGCCGTAGCCGCCGTCGCAGCCCTCGCCCTCAGCGCGTGCGCCGGCACGTCCGACGCCGCCACCAGCGGCACCGCCTCGGCATCCGCGGCGACGAGCGTCGCCGACTTCGGCACCTTCGCCGATTTGGAGAAGGCCGCCAAGGCCGAGGGCCAGCTCAACGTGATCGCACTGCCGCACGACTGGGCCAACTACGGCGAGATCATCTCCCTGTTCTCGCAGCGCTACCCCGACATCACCGTGAACGAGCAGTCGCCCGATGCCTCGAGCGCCGAGGAGATCCAGGCCGCCAAGACGAATGAGGGCCTCGACACCGCTCCCGACGTGTTCGACCTGGGCCTGACCGTCACCCTCCAGAACACCGACCGCTTCGCTCCCTACAAGGTTCAGACGTGGTCCGACGTGCCCGACACCCTGAAAGACCCGTCCGGCCTGTTCGTCGGCGACTACGGCGGGTACATGTCGATCGGCTACGACTCCTCGAAGTTCCCCGCACCGACCACGCTCACCGACCTGCTCACCCCGACCTACAAGGGCGCGGTCGCGCTCAACGGCGACCCTACCCAGGCGGGAGCAGCCTTCGCCGCGGTCGGCATGGCCACGGTGCAGTCCGGAGGAACGCTCGACGACTTCCAGCCCGGAATCGACTTCTTCAGCTCGCTGCAGAAGGCCGGCAATCTGCTGAAGGTCGACGTGACGACCTCCACGGTGGCCAGCGGCGAAACCCCCGTCGTCTTCGACTGGGACTACCTCAACGCAGCCCACCGCAAGGACAACCCCAACTGGAAGGTCGTCGTCTTCGACGGCACCGGGTACGCCGGCTACTACAACCAGGCCATCAACAAGACGGCTCCCCACCCCGCGGCAGCGCGCCTGTGGCAGGAGTTCCTCTACAGCGACGAGGTGCAGAACCTGTGGCTCAAGG
>CAUPYO010000201.1:0-4901 GCA_963515565.1 uncultured Microbacterium sp. | reverse complement strand
CAGCACCGACGTGCCGATCTGGCCGCCGGCCAGCGCGATGTGCGTCGTCTTGCCCGCGGAGGTTCGCCGCGCGAGGCGCGACAGCAGCCGGTCGGCCACGGCGGCCGCCAGCGTCGGTGCGTCGGGGCTGATCACAACGCGCGTCTCGGTCCACATCTGCGCCATCGGATCTCCTAGACCTCTGTCACGGTCGGGGGCCCCAGTAGCTCCCAGCCTTCCGTGATCACTCGACCATACAGGAGGTCAGGATCGAGCCTGCGCAGCTCCTCCGCGAGGCATTCGCGCAGGGTTCGGCGCGGCAGCACGATGTCGTGCGAGGGCTGGCCGGGTTGCGTGAGGGTGGCGTCGATGTCGTTCGTGCGCTCGAGCACGATGTCGCCGCCGGCGCGGACGAGGCGCACCTTCTGGATGCCGTGCTCCCACTCTTGGGGAGCGGAGTAGCGCCACTGCACGGGCACTTCGAGCTTCAGGCGCAGCCACGCGGCGAGCAGCCCTGTCGACGGTGAGCTTCCCGCGCCCACGACCTCGACGGCGGTGACGGGCTCATAGGGCGGCTGGTCGAGTACGGCAGCGAGCTGCTCCCGCCAGTGGGTCAGGCGCGTCCAGGCCAGATCGGTGTCACCTGGTGCGTACGACGGGCCGAGGCTGGAGAGGCGATCTTTCGCGTAGGGTTTCGTCGACGCATCCGTGATGCGCCGCTGGGCCATACGACCGATGTCGGATGCCGCGGGCTCTGCCGGCGGGAAGTCCGGCCACCATGCCACGACCGGAGCGTCGGGCAGCAGCAGACCCGTGACCAGGCCCTCCTGGTTGCTGGCGACGTCGCCCTGGGCGCGCAGCACCACGACTTCGCTGGCACCGGCATCCCCGCCCACGCGGATCTGCGCGTCGAGCTTCGCGTCGCCCTCGGGGTTCGCGATGAGCACGATGACGCGCATGGGGTGCTCACGAGACGCGTCGTTGGCGGCCTCGATGGCCTCTTCGTGCAGACCGTGCGTGGTGACGATGACCAGGGTCAGCACACGGCCGAGTGCGACGGCGCCGCCCTCCTCGCGCACACTGACGAGGGAGCGAGCGATCTTGGACACCGTGGTGTCGGGCAGGTCGACGATCATGGACGCCTCCAGACGCGGCCGTCGCGGGCCAGAAGTTCATCGGCGGATGGGGGTCCCCATGAGCCGGGGGAGTACTGCTCGAGGGCCCCGCCCTGCTCTGCCCAGTACTGCTCCACCGGGTCGAGGATCTTCCAGGAGAGCTCGACCTCTTCGTGGCGCGGGAACAGCGGCGGGTCGCCCAGCAGGACGTCCAGGATGAGACGCTCGTAGGCCTCGGGGCTCGATTCGGTGAACGCGTGGCCGTAGCCGAAGTCCATCGTGACGTCGCGCACCTCGTTGCCGGCACCGGGGACCTTCGACCCGAACCGGATGGTCACGCCCTCGTCGGGCTGTACCCGGATGACGAGTGCGTTCTGGCCCAACTCGAGGGTCTGATTGCGCTGGAAGAGCAGCTGAGGAGCCCGCTTGAAGACCACGGCGATCTCGGTGACGCGGCGCCCCAGTCGCTTGCCGGTGCGCAGGTAGAACGGCACCCCGGCCCAGCGTCGCGTCGCGATCTCCAACTTGATGGCCGCGTACGTCTCGGTCGTCGACGACGGGTTCATGCCGTCCTCGTCGAGGAAGCCGGTGACCTTCTCGCCGCCCTGCCAACCGCCGCCGTACTGACCGCGCGCCGTGGCGTGCGACAGATCGGCCGGCAGGCGCACAGCAGCGAGGACCTTCTCCTTCTCGGCGCGCAGGTCGGTCGCATCCATCGAGATGGGCTCCTCCATCGCCGTCAGCGCGAGCAGCTGGAGCAGGTGGTTCTGAATGACGTCGCGCGCCGCACCGATGCCGTCGTAGTAGCCGGCGCGGCCGCCCACGCCGATGTCTTCGGCCATCGTGATCTGCACGTGATCGACGTAGTTGGCGTTCCACAGGGGCTCATAGAGCTCGTTCGCGAAGCGCAGCGCCAGGATGTTCTGCACCGTCTCTTTGCCGAGGTAATGGTCGATGCGGAAGATGGAGTCGGCGGGGAAAGCGACCTCAAGAGTGGCGTTCAGCTCGCGTGCGGTCTGCAGATCGCTTCCGAAGGGTTTCTCGATGACGACGCGTCGCCACGCATCCGGGTTGTTCGACTTGTCGTCGACCAGTCCGGACTCCTTCAGCTGCTTGGCGACGATCGGGAAGTCACGGGGCGGGATCGACAGGTAGAACGCGTGGTTTCCCATCGTTCCCCGCTCGACGTCCAGCTTCTCGACCGTCTCGCGCAGGCGTCGGAAGGCGTCGTCGTCGCCGAACTCGCCGGAGACGAAGCGGATGCCCTGCAGCAGCTGCTTCCAGGTCTCTTCACGGAACGGGGTGCGTGCGTACTGACGGACCGCGTCGTGGACGACGTTGGCGAAGTCCTGGTCCTCCCAGTCACGTCGCGCGAAACCCACCAGAGCGAACCCGGGCGGCAACAGTCCGCGGTTGGCGAGGTCGTACACCGCGGGCATGAGCTTCTTGCGGGACAGGTCGCCCGTCACGCCGAAGATCACGAGGGCGCTGGGCCCGGCGATGCGGTTGAGACGGCGGTCACCGGGGTCGCGCAGCGGATTGTGGTCGCGCGAGATTTCGGCAGTCATCGAGAAAGACTCCTTGTGGCCGCGACTATTGCGCGGCTTCGAACAGCGAAAGCACCTCGACCTGTGGATCGGTCAGGGTGAGGGTGACCACCGGACGTCCGTGTGCGACGAGAACCTCCGCGTCGCCCGCCGCTTGTGCGGTCACCAACTGACCGAACGTGAAGGGTCGTCCCGGTATTTCCAGATCGACCTCACCGCCGCCGATGATCTGCAGGAACACTCCGGTCGCCGGTCCACCCTTGTGGAACTGACCGGTCGAGTGCAAGAAGCGCGGGCCCCACCCGAAGGTGGTCGGGCGTCCGCTGTCGGCCGCGATGAGCTCGCGAAGGCCGGCTAGTTGAGGCACCGAGGTGCGGTCCGCATACGCCTGCACGGCGACATACCCGTTGGGTCCGAGCTGCGCCCACAGGGCGTCCAGCACACCGGAGAGCGTGCCCGATACGGCGAGGGCCGGATCGGAAACCCGCACCTCTACCCCCTCGGTGGTGAATGCCGGAGGGCCCGCTTCAGGACGCGCGTCGAGCAGGCCGCGTGCGGCGACCTTGGCCGATTCGACGTCGGGCTGATCGAACGGATTGATGCCGAGCATGCGGCCGGCGATGGCGGTGGCGTACTCCCAGACCACGAACTGGGCGCCGAGCGATCCGCTGATGAGGATCTCGTCGGGGTGCTGCTCGATGATCCGGAAGTGCACCGCGTCGTCCACGATCCGGACGATCTGGAGGTCGGCGGGCGTCTGGTCGACCTCGGGCGAGAGCGGCAGGAGAACGACGGGCAGGATGCCGGTGCCGTTCTTTCCCGTCGACTCGGCGACGAGCTGCTCGATCCAGTCCGGAAGACCGACGATGTGCGTCCCGTCGGTGACGAGACCCAGCTTGTCGCGGCGCGGTTCGCCCCCGGCGATCGCGGCAGCGAGGGTGAGGGCGGGATTGCGCGGGTCGTCGATCGCCACTTCGAGGAGCGTGGCTTCGGCTTCGTCCAGGAGTTCGGCGATGTCGACGCCGGCCAAACCGGACGGCACGAGCCCGAACGCGGTCAGCGCCGAGTAGCGGCCGCCGACATGAGGATCCGCGGTGAAGACACGGTAGCCGGCGTCGCGAGCCGACTGTTCCAGCGGCGATCCGGGGTCGGTCACGACGACCACGCGCTCGGCGGGATCGATGCCGAGATCCGACCACGCCGCTTCGAAGGCACGACGAGCGGAATCGGTCTCGATCGTGGAGCCCGACTTGGAGGCCACGACCAGCACGGTCTGTTCGAGTCCGCCGCTTTCGGCGTCACCGTCGACGGCGGCGAGAACCTGTGCGGGATCCGTCGAATCGAGGATCACGAGCGGCACGCCGGCCGTGCGGGTGATGACCTCCGGGGCGAGCGACGAGCCGCCCATACCGGCCAGGACGATCCTCGTCAGCCCGCGCGCCACCAACTGCTCACGCAGTGCCGTGATCTCCGCCACCAGCGGTCGTGAGACGCTCACCGCATCGACCCACCCGAGGCGAACCGCGGCCTCCGCCGCGGCATCCGGACCCCAGAGGTCGGAATCGCCCGCGGTGATCCCACTCGCGACGAGGCTGTCGACGAGGCCCGGCAGGGTCTGCTCGACGACCTCCTTGACGTGCCCCGAGACGTGGATCTCGAAACTCACCGGCTGGTCTCCGGGGCCGCGGCGAGTGCCGCCGCGACCGTCTGCTTGAGGTCCTGCCACGACGCGATGAACTTCGCGACGCCTTCGTCTTCCAGGGTCTGGGTGACATCGGTGATGTCCACACCCAGGTCGGCCAGCTGCGAGAAGACCAGGTGCGCATCCTCGTAGGCGCCGGTGACGGTGTCTCCCGTGACGACGCCGTGGTCGAAGGTCGCCTCAAGGGTCTTCTCGGGCATGGTGTTCACCGTTCCAGGAGCCACCAGCTCGGTCACGTAGAGGGTGTCGGGAAGAGCCGGATCCTTGACACCGGTCGACGCCCACAGCGGGCGCTGCACGTTCGCGCCGGCGGCGATGAGCTCCTGCGCGCGCGGGGCGGCGAACGCTTTCTCGAACAGCTCGTACGCCAGGCGTGCATTCGCGAGGCCGGCGCGGCTCTTGAGGGCCTCGGCATCCTCGCTCTCGAACGCGGACAGACGCTTGTCGACCTCGGTGTCCACGCGCGAGACGAAGAACGAGGCGACGGAGTGGATAGCGGACAGGTCGTGGCCGTTCTCCTTCGCTTTTTCGAGTCCGGCGAGGTAGGCGTCGATGACC
>CAUPYO010000200.1:0-4919 GCA_963515565.1 uncultured Microbacterium sp. | reverse complement strand
CCATGCCCGACGTCGTCGGTCTGGACGGCGCGTGGGTGAACGACTTCGCCTCCAAGGGCGTGATCGCCAACCTCACCGACCTGATGAAGCAGAGCAACTACGACGACAGCCAGCTCGCCAGCCAGATCAAGGTCGACGGCAGCACCTACATGATTCCCGTCGTCAACTTCGTGTACCCGATGTTCACGAACGACGACCTGCTGGCCAAGGCCGGCGTCACCGCTCCGCCGTCAACGCGCACCGAGTTCGCCGATGCGGCGAAGAAGATCAGGGCTCTCGGCGGCGACGTCTCGGGGTGGGTCCTTCCGCTGTCGCTCGAGGCTCCCAACGGTGTGCAGAACGACGTGATGTCGTGGGTCTGGGCATCGGGCGGCTCGATGCTGAAGGACGGCAAGCCCGACCTGACCAACAAGGACGTCAGCTCCGCGATGGACTACATCAACGGGCTCTGGAAGGACGGGGTCATCGCCTCGGGCTCGTTCACGATGAAGGAGCAGGACAAGGTCGAGGAGTTCACCAACGGTCGCGTCGGAATGATGATCGACTCGCTGGCGCACATCAACCTGATCCGTCAGTCGAACCCGAACCTCAAGTTCTCTATCTCGGCCATCCCGGCCGCCGACGGATACTCGGGCCAGCGCGGCATCCCCTATGCCTCATGGGGTATCGGTGTTGCCGAGAACTCGGCGCACAAGGATGCCGCCTTCAAGCTCGTCTCCTTCTTGATGAGCAAGGACACCAACTCGAAGCTGTCGACGCTGGCGAAGGCGTTCCCCGGCAACACGCAGTCCACCCCCGACTTCTCGGGAAGTGACGAGCTGTTCAAGCAGGCGTTCGACATCTACAAGGCCGGCTACCCGGCCAACGAGTTCACGGGTCTGCCCACCGCCGAAGACCTCATGCGCCAGCTCGGTCAGCAGTTGCAGACGGCGCTGGACGGTCAGCAGTCCATGGGCGATGCGCTGACGAACGCGCAGAAGTCCTGGCAAGCGGCGTTCTGACCATCTGTCCGCCCCGGCCCGGGTGCCGCACCGCGCGAGCGTGCGGTGCGGCACCCGAACCACCACCTAGGAGCCGTGCGGTCCTATGAGCCTCAAGCCACCTCTCTCGCTGGACACCGAGGTGCTCGTCACCGGTGTCTCCCACTCGCGCCGCCGACGCCAGTTGCGCCGTACGACCGAGTCGTACGCCTTCCTCTCCCCGACGCTGCTTCTGCTGCTGGTCCTGATGATCATCCCGATCGTGATGGTGATCGGATACTCGCTGCAGAGCAATGTCATCCTCAGCAAGAACAGTCAGTTCGTCGGCTTGCAGAACTACGTGACGGTGCTGGGCGATGCGACATTCTGGAAGGCGACGTCCAACACCGTCGTGTTCACCGTCGTCAGCGTCGCGGCGCACCTCGTCCTCGGGCTGGGCTTCGCGCTCATGCTGAACAGCCCTCTGATCGGAGCGGTGCCGCGTGCCATCTTCCGCGGTCTCTACGTGCTCCCGTGGCTTTTCACCGTGGCGGTCATCGCCGTCCTCTGGCGCATGCTGCTCGCCCCCAACGGGGTCATCAACTTCCTCCTGAACTCCAACATCGAATGGCTCGCCTCGCCGCAGCTGGCTCTCGGCACGGTGACGTTCATCAACATCTGGGCGGGTTATCCGTTCTTCATGGTGAGCCTGCTGGCGGGACTGCAGGGCATTCCCAGCGACCTGTACGAAGCGGCCACCGTCGACGGAGCCAGCAGCGTGCAGCGGTTCTGGAACGTCACCCTGCCCCAGCTGCGGCCGATCATCGTGAGCCTGCTGCTGCTCGACCTGATCTGGACCTCGCAGCAGTTCGCCCTGATCTGGATGACCACCGGGGGCGGCCCGATCGATGTGACCGAGGTGCTGAGCACCTATACCTACAAGCTGGCCGTCGCGAAGTACGACTTCTCGCTGGCGGCGACTGCCGCCGTGCTCGTCCTTCTGATGTCGATGGTCCTCGCCGTGTTCTATGTGCGGCACCAGAAGGCGAGGGATTGACGATGGCGATGTCTGTGCAGAACCGTCGGCGCACCGCGCGCGTCGGCATCCTGATCGGCCTGATCCTGGGGGCGGTGTTCGCGGCCGGACCCGTCGTGTGGATGCTGTCGAACTCTTTCAAGTCGAACACCGAGATCTTCGAACTTCCGCCCCGGCTGATCACCGACTCGTTCTCGTTCGATGCGTACATTGCCATCTTCACGAACCCCGAGACGGTGCGCTTCTTCATCAACAGCTACGTCGTGGCCGGCGCGGTCACCGTGCTGACCCTCTTCGTGGCGATCCAGGCCGCGTATGCCTTCAGCCGCTTCGAATTCCGCGGCAAGCGGGTGCTCAACGTGATCATCGTGAGCGTGCAGGCCGTTCCTCCGATCACTTTGCTGATCCCGTACTTCGGTCTGGTGGTGGGCCTCGGGCTCTACAACACCTACCCGGGGCTGATCCTCACCTACATGGTCTTCACGTTGCCCTACGCGATCATCATGATGACCGGCTACTTCAACACCCTGCCGCGCGAGCTCGACGAAGCCGTGCGCGTCGACGGTGCCGGCTCGATGACCGCGCTCTGGCGGGTGCTCGTGCCGATCTCGGTGCCGGGCATCGTCTCGGTCGGCATCTACACGTTCATGATCGCGTGGAACGAGTACCTCTTCGCCCTGACGCTGACCCGCACGATCGACATGCGGACGGTGCCTATCGGCATCCAGCTGCTGATGGGTCAGCACTCGTACGAGTGGAACCAGATCATGGCGATGAGCGTGCTCGGTTCCATCCCCGTGCTGATCCTCTTCCTCTTCTTCCAGCGCTACTTCATCAGCGGCCTGACGGCCGGCTCGGTGAAGAGCTGACCGATTCCGTCTTTCGTCCGACCCCATCCCACCGAAAACAGGAGAATCCACCGTGGTGCTGTACACCGGCAAGTCCATCCTCGACGTCGCCAATGAGAACAACTTCGCCATTCCCGCCTTCAACATCAGCGACTGGGCGATGTTCCTCGGCGTGATGGACATCAGCGAGGAGAAGAACGCGCCCGTCATCATCGCGATCCACCCCGACGAGGTCTCGCACGTGACGACCGACCTCATCGTGGCGATCCGTGAGCGTGCGCACCGATCGAGCGTGCCCGTCGCCATCCACTGGGACCACGGCGGCACCTACGACCAGATCATCACGGCCATCCAGGCGGGCTTCACGTCGGTCATGATCGACGCGTCGCTGCTGCCCTTCGAGGAGAACGTCGCCCTCACCCGCAAGGTCGTCGAAGCGGCGCACGCCGTCGGCATCCAGGTCGAAGGTGAGCTGGGCACCATCGGCGCCAACGACAGCTACGGCGAGTCCGGCGCGGCCGAGATCATCTACACGAACGTCGATGACGCGGTGCGCTTCGTCGAGGAGACGGGTGTCGACAGCCTCGCGATCGCGATCGGCACCTCGCACGGGCTCTACCCGTCGGACAAGAACCCCGAGCTGCGCCACGACCTGCTCGAGCAGATCAAGGCAGCCGTGCAGATCCCGCTCGTGCTGCACGGCGGGTCCAGCAACCCCGACGCGGAGCTCGCGCGCGCCGTCTCGCTGGGCATCAACAAGATCAACATCTCCAGCGACATCAAGGTGAGCTACCACAACCGCATGCGCGAGATTCTCGGCACGGATGAGCGGCTGCGCGAGCCGAACGCCATCCAGCCGGAGCCGATCGCCGCCCTCAAAGTGACGGCGGCGGAGAAGATCGACCTGTTCGGCGCTGCCGGCAAAGCCGACCTGTACTGATCGCGCCGGGCAGGGGATCATCGGCATCATGAGTGGACGACTCGTCCTCGGACTCGGCGGCACCGTCGACTACGAGATCCGATGGGATGCCGCGGTCGTGGGCGCCCTGGCGGCGGAGCACGATGTGCGCCGCGCCGAGCTGTCCACGACCGCGCCCATCGACGATGAACGCGGTCTGCTCGTCGCGATCCTCGCCTTCGTCGACCGCGGTGCCGGGGGAGAGCGCTTCGCCGCCTCCTCCGACATCCTCGAGCGCTTCGCCGCGCGCTTCGAGTCGGCGGTGACCCTCGGCGGGACCGGGGTGCGGGCCGGCATCGCTCTGGCCCACCTCGGCATCCCGAGCACACAGCACCTCGTCAGCATCGACGACAACGTGCGCCGCCTGATGCCGCCGATCATCGACTGGGTGTGCTCAGCCGCCGAAGACACCCTCGACCCACACCTGATCGTGCAGTACCCGGCGGGCGCCGTCGTCCGCCTCGCCGACGGCGACGTCGTCGCTCCGGCGGCCAACCGCGTCATCGTCGCGAATGATCGTCCCAACCGAGAGATGGCGATCGCCCCCGAACTCGGCGACGAACTCGCCGATGCCGACGCGTTTCTCATCTCCGGCTTCAACACGATGCAGGACGACGCCCTGCTGGAGCGTCGCCTCGACGAGTTACAGGTCGCGATGGCGCGACTGCCGGAGAGTGCGCTCGTCTACTACGAGGACGCCGGGTTCTATCGGCGGGAGTTCGCGGCGATCGCTCGCGATCGGTTGCTCGCCCGCATCGATGTCTATGGAATGAACGAGGACGAACTGCAGGAGTACGTCGGCCGCGACATCGACCTCACCGACCCCGCCGACGTGGCCGCCGCCCTCGACGAGGCGCACCGGCTCATCCCTGTGCCGGCGCTCGTGGTACACACGCGCTTCTGGTCGATCGCCGTGGGGCCGGCCGCCTCCCGCCACCGCGCCGCGATCGAGGCGGCCGTGCGCGTCTCGGCCACGCGGTACCGCGTGGGCGACGCCTTCGACGCGGCCGACCTCGACGTCACCTCGCGTCTTCCTCGGCATCCCGACGGCATCCGGGTCGTCGCCGCCGTCGACGGGCGCCGCCGGGATGCTGCCGGGGTGGCGGCGGTCGTCGTCG
>CAUPYO010000199.1:0-4939 GCA_963515565.1 uncultured Microbacterium sp. | reverse complement strand
GATGAGCTTCAGCTCGTGCAGCACCTCGAAGTACGCGATCTGCGGCTGGTAGCCGGCCTCGGTCAGCGTCTCGAAGCCGTACTGGACGAGCTGCGACACACCGCCGCAGAGCACGGCCTGCTCGCCGAACAGGTCGGTCTCGGTCTCTTCGGTGAACGTGGTCTTGATGACGCCGGCGCGGGTGCCGCCGATGGCCTTGGCGTACGCCAGCGCGGTGTCCCAGGCGTGACCGGACGCGTCACGCTCGACGGCGATGATGTCGGGAATGCCGCGACCTGCGACGAACTCGCGGCGCACGGTGTGGCCCGGAGCCTTCGGAGCGACCAGGATCACGTCGACGCCCTCGGGCGCGTCGATGTAGCCGAAGCGGATGTTGAAGCCGTGCGCGAACGCGAGCGTCTTGCCGGCCGTGAGGTTCGGCTTGATGCTGTCGTTGTAGATGCCGCGCTGGTGCTGGTCGGGCGCGAGGATCATGATCAGGTCGGCCCAGGCGGTGGCGTCGGCGACGTTCTTGACCTCGAAGCCGTCCTCCTGCGCCTTGGCGATGGACTTCGAGCCGTCCTTGAGGGCGATGACGACCTCGATGCCCGAGTCGCGGAGGTTCTGCGCGTGCGCGTGGCCCTGCGAGCCGTAACCGACGATCGCGACCTTCTTGTCCTGGATGACGGACAGGTCGGCGTCGGAGTCGTAGAAGATCTCAGCCATGGTGTGTGTTTCTCCTTGATTTCTTTCCGGTCGTTGAGCGAGCGCAGCGAGTCGAAACGCCCGCGAGGGAGTCAGCCGCGCAGAACGCGTTCGGTGATGGACTTGCCGCCGCGGCCGATGGCGAGAAGGCCCGACTGGGCCAGCTCCTTGATGCCGAAGGGCTCGAGGGCGCGCAGGATCGCCTCGATCTTGCCGCGATCGCCCGTGACCTCCACCACGAGCGCGTCGGTCGCGTAGTCGACGACAGAGGCACGGAAGAGGTTCACGACTTCGATGACGTTCGACCGGGTCTGGTTGTCGGCGCGCACCTTGATGAGCATGTGTTCACGCTGCACGGATGCCGCGGGCTCCAGCTCCACGATCTTGATGACGTTGATCAGCTTGTTGAGCTGCTTGGTCACCTGCTCGAGGGGCAGCTCCTCCACATCGACGACGACCGTGATGCGCGAGAGTCCGGGCACCTCGGTGACGCCCACCGCGAGCGACTCGATGTTGAAACCGCGGCGGGCGAAAAGTCCCGCAACGCGGGTGAGCAGACCCGGCTTGTTCTCGACCAGCAGGCTCAGCACATGACGGCTCATCTCAGTCCTCCCCGTCGAAGCTCGGCGCATGCTGCCGCGCGTACTGCACGAAGCTGTTGCTCACGCCCTGCGGCACCATCGGCCACACCATCGCGTCGGCCGACACGACGAAGTCGATGACGACGGGACGATCGTTGGTCTCGAGGGCGAGGTGGATGGCGGCATCCACCTCTTCCGCTTTTTCGACACGGATGCCGAGGCAACCGTAGGCTTCCGCGAGCTTCACGAAGTCGGGAACGCGCACGGTGCCATGCCCGGTATTCAGGTCGGTGTTGGAGTGGCGGCCGGAGAAGAAGAGCGTCTGCCACTGACGCACCATGCCGAGGCTGGAGTTGTTGATGATGGCGACCTTGATCGGGATGTCGTTCAGGACGCACGTGGCGAGCTCCTGGTTCGTCATCTGGAAGCAGCCGTCGCCGTCGATCGCCCACACGACGCGGTCGGGCTCGGCGACCTTCGCGCCCATGGCCGCAGGCACCGAGTAGCCCATCGTGCCGGCACCGCCGGAGTTCAGCCACGCGTTGGGCCGCTCGTACTGGATGAACTGAGCAGCCCACATCTGGTGCTGACCGACCCCCGCGGCGTAGACGGCCTCGGGTCCGGTGAGCTCGCCGATGCGCTTGATCACGTACTGCGGGGCGAGAAGTCCGTCCTCGGGCTCGGAGTAGCCCAGGGGGAACTCGGCACGCAGCCCATCGAGGTACGACCACCACTCGGCGATGTCGGGGGCGTGGTCGGCGCGGGCGCTCTGGAAAGCAGCATCCAGGTCGACGAGCACCTCCTTGAGGTCGCCCACGATCGGCACGTCGGCGGTGCGGATCTTGGAGATCTCGGCCGGGTCGATGTCGACGTGTACGACCTGGGCATTCGGGGCGAACTCGTCGGCCTTACCCGTGACGCGGTCATCGAATCTGGCGCCGAGAGCCACGATCAGGTCGGACTCCTGCAGCGCGAGCACCGCAGGAACGGTGCCGTGCATGCCGGGCATGCCGAGGTTCTGCGTGTGCGAGTCGGGAAATGCCCCACGTGCCATCAGCGTTGTCACGACGGGAGCGCCGGTCGCCTCGGCGAACACACGCAGCTCCGCCGCGGCACGAGCGCGCACGACACCGCCGCCCACGTACAGCACCGGTTTCTTGGCCTGCGCGATGAGCTGGGCCGCAGCCTGGATCTGCTTGCCGTGCGCTTTGGTCACCGGGCGGTACCCGGGCAGCTCGATCTTCGGCGGCCATACGAAAGGTGCGGATGCCTGCTGGGCATCCTTGGTGATGTCGACGAGCACGGGACCGGGCCGCCCGGTCGAGGCGACCTCGAACGCGGCGGCGATCGCACCGGGGATTTCCTCGGCGGTCTTGACGAGGAAAGAGTGCTTCGTGATCGGCATGGTGATGCCGACGATGTCGGCCTCCTGGAACGCATCGGTTCCCATGAGGTGGCTGAACACCTGACCGGTGATGCAGACGATCGGCACCGAGTCCATGTAGGCGTCGGCGATGGCCGTGACGAGGTTCGTCGCGCCCGGACCCGACGTCGCGATCGCGACGCCGGTGCGACCGGATGCCGCGGCGTATCCCTCGGCGGCATGGCCCGCGCCCTGCTCGTGACGCACGAGGATGTGACGCACCGCGTCGTCGTCCATGAGCGGGTCGTAGACCGGCATGATCGCGCCGCCCGGGAGACCGAACACGTCGGTCACCCCGAGCATGTCGAGGGATCGGACGACGGCCTGGGCGCCGGTCATGACCTGAGCGGTGGAAGATCCTCGGGCGGGTGGTCGCGGCACGGCCGCGGTGTCGAGAGACATGGTGATACCTCGGGTGATCGGATGCGTGTGAGGGCGGCTTCCCGCCGTCGGAGTCTGGGGCCTCAGCCTGTCGTCGCGCCCTCCGCTGCGGAGCGCACGAGTTTGGAGTACTTGGCCAGAACGCCACGGGTGTAGCGAGGGGGAAGCGGCTCCCAGCCGTTGCGGCGGGAGTTCAGCTCTGCGTCGTCGACGAGTAGGTCGAGAGTGCGAGCCGCGATATCGACCCGTATCAGATCACCATCGCGCACGAAGGCGATGGGACCTGCGTCCACCGCTTCGGGTGCTATGTGGCCGATGCACAGGCCGGTTGTGCCGCCTGAGAATCTGCCGTCCGTCAACAGTAGTACATCTTTTCCGAGCCCGGCGCCCTTGATGGCCGCCGTGATGGCGAGCATCTCACGCATGCCCGGCCCGCCCTTCGGACCCTCGTAGCGGATCACGATGACGCTGCCCGCGGCGATCTCCCCCGCCTCGAGCGCGTCCATCGCGGCACGCTCGCGCTCGAACACGCGGGCGGGGCCTTCGAACACCGACGCGTCGAAGCCGGCCGTCTTCACGACCGCGCCCTCCGGGGCGAGCGACCCGTGCAGGATCGTGATCCCGCCGGTGGCGTGGATGGGGTTGTCGAAGGTATGGATGACGGTGCCGTCGACGGGGTCGGGTTCGAGCTCGGCGAGGTTCTCGGCAAGTGTCTTGCCGGTGACGGTGAGGGCATCGCCGTGCAGGAGACCCTCGTCGAGCATCGCCTTCATGATGACCGGGATGCCGCCGTGACGGTCGACATCGTTCATCACGTACTTGCCGAACGGCTTCATATCTGCAACGTGCGGAACCTTGTCGCCGATGCGGTTGAAGTCATGCAGGCTCAGCTCGACGTCGGCCTCCCGCGCGATCGCGAGCAGGTGCAGCACGACGTTGGTCGAGCCCCCGAGAGCCATCGCGAGAGCGATCGCGTTCTCGAACGCTTCTTTCGTGAGGATGTCGCGCGTTGTGATGCCCAGGCGCAGCAGGTTGACGACGGCTTCACCCGAACGATGCGCGAAATAGTCGCGGCGACGGTCAGCGGACGGCGGTGCGGCCGAACCGGGAAGACTGAGCCCGAGCGCCTCGGCGACGGAGGCCATGGTGTTGGCGGTGTACATGCCGCCGCAAGCCCCCTCGCCGGGGGCGATGGCGCACTCTATGCGCTTCAGGTCGGCTTCGCTCATCTTGCCCGCGAGGCAGGCGCCGACGGCCTCGAACGAGTCGATGATCGTGACATCCTTCTCGGTGCCATCCGAGAGCTTCACCCAGCCCGGCGCGATCGAGCCGGCGTAGAGGAAGACGCTCGACAGATCCAGGCGGGCCGAGGCCATGAGCATGCCCGGAATCGACTTGTCGCAACCGGCCAGAAGCACGTTACCGTCGAGGCGCTCGGCCATGACGACCGTCTCGACGGAATCGGCGATCACCTCTCGCGAAACGAGCGAGAAGTGCATGCCCTCGTGGCCCATCGAGATGCCGTCCGAAACGGAGATCGTGCCGAACTGCAGTGGGTAGCCGCCACCGGCGTGCACGCCCTCTTTCGCACCCTGCGCGAGCCGGTCGAGGCTCAGGTTGCACGGTGTGATCTCATTCCAACTCGAGGCGATGCCGATCTGAGGCTTGTCCCAGTCCTCGTCGCCCATGCCGACAGCGCGGAGCATGCCGCGGGAAGTGGTCGCCTCGATACCGTCGGTGACGACACGGCTGCGGGGCTTGATATCGATGGTGGGGTCGCTGCCAGGCATCCTCGCATTGTATTCCCGCGGGGTGGCGCGCGCGCGCGCCACCCCCGCCAACAGCACCGCGAGATCGGCGATTACGCCCA
>CAUPYO010000198.1:0-4943 GCA_963515565.1 uncultured Microbacterium sp. | reverse complement strand
GGCCCAGGCCGTCCCCCGGTCGACAGCCACCGACAGGGGTGCACGCGCCGAGCCTGCCTCCGCCGCGATGCGCCGAATCGCCTGCTCGATGCGCTGCTGATCGCTGTCGTCGGCCACACCGTCGATCCACGCGATGAGTGCGACGTGGGTCTGCGACAGCGCATAGCCGGTCTCGACCTCGAACGCGGCGGTCGAACGCAGGTCGCCGTGCAGGATCTTCATGACGGCGGCGACATTCATCGTCGCACGAGCACTCCACCAGCGCCGGCGTTCCGCCTCGTGCACCGTCGACACGTACTGCAGGATCCAGTCGATGTAGCGATGCACGACGTCGGCGACGCTGCGCACCAGTTCGATCCGCTGGTCATCGCGCACCGGCAGCTTCTCGACCGCGTCGATCCCCAGCCGCAAGAACATGCTCTGGCCGAGATAGTAGGCGCGAGTGAGCGCCGAGACGGGCACGTCGTGCTGTGCGAGGCGGGCCGCGTACTCGACCGCGGCCGTCGTGGGCTGCAGATTCTCGAGACTGATGTCGTTGGCGAGCACGTGGCAGATCGTTGACACGTTGCCCTCGATGCTCGCCTGCAGCATCTCGACCAGCTGGGGGTCGCCGCCCAGCGGGTCGATGCTGGAGGCGAGCAGATCGCGCATCTCGCGCACGATCTCGGGCAGCCGCTCGTCGAGACGCGACGCGACCTGCGTGAGGTAGGAGCGCATCTCGTGCGCCTCGGACAGCGCCGGCGTCCCCGTCACCGGCCCGTCACCTCGCGCAGTGCTCGGCGCGCGGCGTTGACCCCGCTCATCCCGTGGATGCCGGGACCCGGCGGCGTCGCCGCCGAGCAGAGGTAGGTGCCGGGCACCCCGGTATCGTACGGGAACGGCGACACCCGCGGACCCAGCAGGAACTGCAGAGGACTCTTTGCCCCGGTGAGGATGTCGCCGCCGACGAAATTGGGGTTGCGTCGCGCCATCTCCGTGGACGAGACGACCCCGGTGGCGACGATGCGCTCACGAAAGCCCGGGGCGAACCGCTCGATCTGCGCGATGATCGCCGCCGTCGCGTCGCCGGTGTAGCCGGCAGGCACGTGCGCGTACGCGTAGACAGGAACGATCTCCCCTGCCGCCCTCGTCGGGTCGGCGACGAACTGCTGGCCGACCAGCACGAAGGGCCGCTCGGGCATGCGCCCCTGGGCGATCTGTTTCTCCGTGGCCACAATCTCCCCGGCGCTGCCGCCGAGGTGCACGGTGCCCGCGCGCCCGACCTCGGGGTGCGCCCAGGGGATGGCGCCGGCCACCGCGAAGTCCACCTTGAACGCGGCCGGTCCGGGCCGGAAACGCACATAGGCCGACAGTGCACGCGCCGGCATCCGGTCGGCAAGCAGAGCGGCGGCCTCGCGCGGATGCACATCGAGCATCGCGAGGTCGTGTCGGGGCAGCTCGCCCAGGTGCCGCACCCGCGCCCCGGTCTCGAATCGCACGCCGAGCTCTCGCAACCCGGCGATGATCGCGTCGGTCAGAACCCCCGTCCCCCCGGTCACGACCGGCCAACCCACGGCGTGGCCGGCAGCGATGATCCCTGCTCCGATTCCTCCGACCAGCGGCACGTCGATGCGGTTGATCGCGTGCGCCGCGACCCCCGTGAACAGGGCCCGCGCCTTCTGCCCGCGAAACGCCTTCGCCGTCCAGGTGGGCGGAAGCCCCGCGACCGCCCCGAAGCGGGCAAGCAGCAGCGGATGCCGCGGCATCCGGAGCATCGGTTGGAAGATGTCCTCGGCGAGCGCGGTGAACCGGCGCGCGGGAGCGCCGAACATCCCGCGCCACATCGCTCCGTCGCGCCCGAGACCGGCGGCGGTCTCGTCGATCGACTGGCTCAGCAACGCCGCGTCGCCGTCGTCGAAGGGGTGCGCCGCGTCGAACGGCGCCCGCGCCCAGCGCACGCCGCGTTCTTCGAGACGCCAGGAGGCGATGTAGGTGGATGCCGCCGCCATCGGGTGGACGGCGGCGCAATGATCCTGAACGAGCCCGGGGACAAGACTCGGACCCGAACGCGCACCCCCGCCTAGCTCTACATCGGCCTCGAACACCGTCACCTCGACGCCGGCGCGCGCGAGCACGGTGGCGGCCGCGAGCCCGTTGGGCCCGCTGCCGACCACCACCGCACTCGTCATCGCTGCGCGACTCTCGCTTCAGGTGCGCCTTCGTGGGTCGCCGACGGTACCCGCGTGCTGTTGGTCGCCGTCGTGACGGGCGCTGTCTGCGCGCGCCACTGGACCGTGACGGGGATCGGCCCGTTCGGCAGCCAAGGCTGTTCGGCGACCGCATCGGCCACCTTCCAGGTGCCGCGTTCGATCACGCCGAGCGCCGCGTCGATGATCTGGTACGCCTGCGTCTTCTTGTGAATGGGCTGCGACTCGACCCAGAACACCACGAACTCACCGGGCTCGAAGTGGCAGCGAGCCTGCAAAGCGCGGATGAGGTCGATATTGTGCAGGTGCCCGTCGCCGAAGTTGAAGCCGATGAGCGAGTTGCAGGCGAACTCCGCTTCGCGGATCGTCCGCGTTTCGATGTCGGGCAGGGTGCGGTACGCCAACGAGAACAGCCCGCGCCCCTGGCTGTGCATCGACCGCCACGCGATCGTCTGCTGCATGGTGATCTCCGCCACGGCATGGGGGTAGCCCATCGCCTGCAGCTGATCGACCTGGTTGCGGGTGGGGCGGATGACGGCATCCAGCTTCGCCTCCGCGCCCGGTGCGAACGCCCAGATCGCCGAGGCCCAGTTGCCGGCGTACTGGCGCAGCGACGGCAGGAACGACACCTTGTCGGGTCGGAGGTTGCCGAGGACCGGGAAGAACAGCAGCGCCACCGCAACCGCGATGCCCACCCACACGGTGGAGAAGTCGAACACCCCGTAACCCTGCCATGCCGGGAAGCCGAGGAACAGGACGACCGCACCGAAGGCGAAGAGCAGGTTCCATTCCAGCGGCACCGCGAGCGGGAAAGTCGACACGATGAAGAAGCAGAAGCCGACCATGATGATCACCGCACCGAGCGTGATCCACGGGTTCGTCGAGAACAGAAGCACCAGCGGAACCAGCAGCTCGACGGTCGTTCCCATCACATGTGCCATGAAACCCGCGAGCTTGGAGGGTCGCAGATCGTTCGGGAAGTCGCGGTAGTGCGCTCGCTTGAGCCAGAGCGGCGGCCAGAACGGCGTGTTGGAGAGCATGGGTGGAATGACGTTGACGAAGTGCTTGCCCAGCTTCGAGATGGCGGCACCGACCCAGACCAGGACGATCAGCATCTTCAGCGCGACGATCATGTCGGTGAACGGCAGCACGACGAACATCACCAGCGCGGGCAGGTACTGCTCGATGCGCGCGGCCACCGCGATCGTCTTGTCCCGCACGCCGACGGCGATCAGCAGCGCGATCGCCGCAATGACGGGAATGGGCTGAACGAGGCCGCTGGTGTGCGCGGGGACCACCGCCGCGAGCGAGGCCGACGGGGTGCCGGGCATGACGAGGGCCGTCGTGAGCGCAGCGAGGAACCCAAGGTAGAGCGCGACGTCGAACACTGTGCGGGTGTCACCGGCTGTGCCCGGAATCCAGCGCCACGGACGCAGGCGGATCGTGCCCGGCCGCGCCCAGAAAAGGATGCCGCCGGTCATGGGCTTGAATTTTCCCGCCATCGGCCCCCACGATCCGGCCAGGCCGATCGCTTCGAGCAGCATCGTCCAGACGATGGCCTTCTGATAGACGATGGGCTGATTCCACCACAGGTCGACCTGCCAGAACCACCCCACTCCGCTGGTGGCGGTGATGATCACGGCACCCAGCAGCCCCCAGACGAAGACTACCTTCGCGACGTACGTGGTCGCGATCACGCGGGGCGAGCCGAACCCGAACTCCGCCCAGTGCAGCGCGAGCGTGCGCACGCGATCACGCAGCGGCCGGTGCAGAAATGTGTCGAGGTCAACGGGCGGAAAATCGCCGGTTTTGAATCCCATGTCAACTCCTTCGGTGATGGGCATTGGTGTGTTGTGCGACGGTTGCCGCCGTCATCGGGCCGCACGAGAGCGACGAACGCCGTTGCGGCGGCGTGCGTGCGCCTGCGCGGGCAGCGTCAGACGTGGGCGAGCAGGGATCGGCGCAGGGCCGGTTTGTCGATCTTTCCGACCGGATTGCGCGGCAGAGCATCGACGATGTCGAGCGAAACGGGGATCTTGATCTTCGTCAGCCCCGTCGCGCAGTGCGCCAGCAGCTCGTCGGCGCAGACGCTTGCGGCATCCGGCCGGAGGACGACCTGGCCCACCGGAACCTCGCCGAGCACGGCATCCGGCTTTCCGACGATGGCCGCCTCGAGCACCGCAGGATGGGTGGCGAGGAACGACTCGATCTCCTTGGGATAGATGTTCTCGCCGCCGCGGATAATCATGTCCTTGATGCGATCGACGATGGTCAGGTATCCGTCGGCGTCGAGCACACCGACATCGCCCGTGTGCAGCCAGCCGTCGCGAATCGCTTGCGCCGTCGCGTCGATCCGCCCGAGGTAGCCGCGCATGACCGTCGGCCCCGAGATCGCCACCTCGCCGCGCTCGCCGACGGGAACGTCCCGGCCTTCGGCATCGACGATCCGGATCCGCTGTCCGGGCAGGGCGGGGCCGACCGTGCCGGGCTTTCGCGGGCCGTCCACCGGGTTGCACGCCGATGCACAGGTGCCCTCGGTGAGTCCGTACCCTTCCGCGATGACGATGCCGAACCTCTGCTCGCAGCCCGCCAACAGTTCGGCGGATGCCGGGGCGGCGCCGCACACGGCGAAGCGGAGGCTCGACGTGTCGAAGGCGACGCCCGCCGGCAGCACGGACAGGTGGGCGAAGATGGCCGGGACGGCGGAGAAGTAGGTGGGGCGGTACCGCTCGACGGCATCGACGAAGGATGCCGGGG
>CAUPYO010000197.1:0-4962 GCA_963515565.1 uncultured Microbacterium sp. | reverse complement strand
GCGCTCCGCGGCCCGCGCACCTCCCGCGACCCACCCCGCCGCGAGGCCCGCGACCAGACACATCAGCGCGATGACAATGACGATGACGGCATCCATGTGATCAGCGTGCCGGACACGTCCGACATTGCTGCACGCCGCTCCGTCAGGCCGCCGGAACGACCCTGGCGACGCGAGGTGCGGGGGCGAGCTGTGGAACGCGCAGGCCGAGCAGCATCGCCATCTCCACGATGTCCTGTGCGCCGGCGCGCTGGGCGGCGTCGATAATGATGTGGGCGCACGCGAGCGCATCCGCCGTCGCGTCATGGTGCGCGAAATCGAGAAATCCGGCGGCCGCGGCGACGAACGGCAGCCGGTAGGACGGCAGGTCGTACGTCTTGCGTGCCGTCTGCAGGCTGCAGACGTAGCGAAAGGGCGGGCACTCGGCATCCGTGACCTCGCACGCGCGGCGCAGCACGCTCATATCGAATCCGGCGTTGTGGGCCACCACCACGTCGTCGCCGACGAACGCCGCGAGATCGGGCAGCTGGGTCGCCCAGTCGGCGGCGTCGACGACGTCATCGGGGCGGATGCCGTGGATGCCGATGTTGAGTTCGAAGAAGCGGTCGTGACCGGGCGGCGGCTTGATGAGCCAGCCGGAGCTTTCGACGACCCGTCCTGCCCGCACCTTGGTCAACCCGACGGCGCACGCCGACGCGCTGGAGGAATTGGCCGTCTCGAAGTCGATTGCGGTGAAGTCCAGGGCCACGCCCCCACTCTTCCCGCGAGGTCCGCACACGCGCGGCAGGCGCGCCGGGCGCCCCGCGCGCAGGAGCGGGGAGCGACCCTGCTACGGTCGCTCCCCGCTGGTCTGTCTGCGGTCGTGTCAGTGGCGCAGCACGATGCGACCGTCGATCTTGCCCTTCTCCATCCGCTCGAACACATCGTTGATGTCGTCGAGGCGCTCGACGTGGACGGTGGGATGGATCTCACCTCGGGTCGCACCGCGTCGCACGACGCTGAGTGCCTGATCGAACGCGCGGGGGTGCACGGCGGTCACGAGAACGCCGTGCGTGCCTCCTGTCGCCTCCTGAATCACCGCTCCCGGATCGTGCGAACTCGCCGAAGCTGCCGTCGACGGAGTAGCCGCCGTTCTGCTGCTCGGGGCACAGGGTCTCCCATCCCGTGCGGCAGTCATCCCGTGCGGCAGTACTCGCAGGTGCCGCACGCCGACCAGAGCCACGCGTTTCCGACCTTCTCACCGATCGAGAGGGTGCTGACACCCGGGCCGAGGGCGACGACTTCGCCGTAGCCTTCGTGACCCGCGATGAGCTGCGACTTGGGCGCGACCGGCCAGTCGCCGCGCGCGGCATGCAGGTCGGTATGGCACACACCGCTCGCGATCACGCGCACCAGCGCTTGACCGGGGCCAGGCGTCGGGATGGGCACCTCCGACACGACGAGGGCTCGCCCGACGTGGTGACCACGGCCGCGCGCATCGTCGTTGCGGCATCCGTGTGGCTGGCGGTGGGGGCGTCGGTCAGAGTCGTCATCGACATCACTTCCTCTCTGCGGAGCCGTTTCGCCCGTTGCTCAGACGGTGGGGATGCCGAGGTTGCATGATGTTGCGGGCGTAAGGTCGAGAGCATGGCGACGCGCGACGAGATGGCATCCAGTTTCGGCACTGCGGCGGGGGATTACGAGCGGGGACGACCGACCTATCCGGCGGACGCCGTCGCCTGGTTGCTGGCGCCCGCCGGCGCGCGCCCTCGGGTCGCGGACGTGGGTGCGGGGACGGGAAAGCTCACCTCCGCGCTGCGCAATGCCGGCGCCGACGTCATCGCCGTCGAACCGGATGCCGCGATGCTCGAGACCTTGCGTGAGGCCCTCCCGGGGGTCGAGACCCTCATCGGTCACGCCGCGCGGATGACCCTTCCGGCCGAGAGCGTGGACGCGGCGGTGTTCGGTCAAGCGTGGCACTGGGGAGATGTGGCCGCGGCATCCGCCGAGGCCGGGCGCATCCTGAAGCCGGGTGGCGTGCTCGGTCTCGTCTGGAACATCCGCGACGAGAGCACGCCGTGGGTCGCCCGCCTCGGCGCCATCATGAAGGGCAGCCGTGCCGAGGAACTGCTCGCCGGGGAAGGGCCGACAGTCGCCTCGCCGTTCGGCGCCCTCGAGCACGAGAGCTGGCAGTGGTCTCGACGATTGACGAGGGCGGACCTGTTGTCCATGGTGCGCTCGCGCAGCTACATCATCACTGCCGCGCCGCCGGAGCGAGACCGCATCGTCACCGAGGTGGACGAGCTCTTCTCCGCGTCGTGTCAGCGCGGCGACGACGGTGTCGAAGCCGTCGACCTCCCGTACCGCACCGAGGCATTCCGCAGCATCCGCGAATGACCCCGGCGGATGCCGGCGCGAGTGCTCAGACCGCGTAGACGACGGCGCCGCCGTCGACCGTGACGTGGACGTCGTCGCCGACGGCGGGCAGCGTCACGCCGACGGAGCGAAGCGGCACACCGAGCGTGGTTCCGTCCGCACAGGCCAGCGTGGCCGTCGCCGTGGCACCGACGGTGGCGATCGAGGTGACGCGGGCGGTCGCCGCCGCGGCATCCGTCGTCAGTCTGAGTTGCGTCGGACGCACCATCGCGACCACCGTGGATGCCGCGGCGGAGAAGTCGGCGTTCACGGGGAGCGTGCCGAGTGCGCAGCGGAATCCACCGCCTGCGGCCTTCGCGCCGGCGAGCAGGACGGTCTGGCCGAGCAGGCGCGCGACGGATGCCGAGACCGGGCGCGAGAACACGTCTTCGCACGATCCGGCCTGCTGCAGCCGGCCGTCGTCGAGAACGGCGACGGAATGTCCGAAGGCCAGTGCCTCGTCGGGATCGTGGGTCACCAGCACGCTCGTCACCTGGGCGCGCGCCAGCGCCTCGACGACCTGGGCGCGTACCTGTGCACGAAGCTCGGTATCGAGCGCGCTGAACGGCTCGTCGAGCAGCAGAACCCGCGGGCGCGGGGCGAGCGCGCGCGCCAGCGAGACGCGCTGCTGCTGGCCGCCGGAGATCTCGTGCGGATAGCGATCGAGCAGCTCCGGCTCGATACCGGCGAGAGCCGCGGCGGCGCCGACGGCATCGGAGCGCTCGCCGCGTGCGGAGCCACGAAGGCCGAACGCGATGTTGCGTCGAGCGGTGAGGTGCGGGAACAGTGCTCCGTCCTGCGCGACGTAACCGACCCGCCGCCGATGCGGGGCGAGGTGGCGCGTCGCGGTGCCGGCGACGTCGTCGCCGAGGCGGATCTCGCCCTCCGCGATGCGCTCGAAGCCGGCGATCGCCCGCAGGAGAGTGGACTTGCCGCTGCCCGACGGGCCCACGATCGCGAGGCGTTCGCCGTCGGGCACCGACACGCGCACACCGCTGAGCACCGTGTTGCCGCCGAGGCGCACCGCCGCATCCGTCACTGTCAACGAGGTCATCGATCGCTCCGGCGTCGGGCATCGCTCAGAAGCAGGGCGACGCTGGGGACCGACAGCACGATGAGCATGATCGCATACGGCGCGCCGGCGACGAAGTCGGCGTTCGAGGTCTCCGACCAGAACTGAGTGGCGAGCGTTCGTGTTCCGGCCGGCGCCAGCAACAGGGTCGCCGTCAACTCGTTCGCGCAACCCAGGCCGACCAGCGCCAACGCTGAGCCGAACGACGATGCCATGAGAGGCGCGGTGATCTCCGCCGTCGCCGCGAGCCGTGTGCGCCCGAGGCTCTGCGCGGCTTCCTCGAGCCGCGGGGGCACCTGGGCCAGTCCGCTGCGCAGGCTCACCAGCGCGCGGGGGAGGAACACGATCACGTAGGCCGCGATGACGGTACTGGGGGTTTGATACAGCCAGGGCACGACGCGGAGGGTCACCGTGACGAGCGCGAGCGCAACGATGATCGTCGGCAGGCTGCTGGCTAGATACATCGCGCCCTCGATGCCGCGGGTGAATCGGCTGGGGTGCCGCACGCTCAACCATGCGCAGGGGAGGGCGACGAGGGTGGCGACGAGCGCCCCGCCGCCCGACAGCAGAAGCGTTTGGATGAGCGCGGGAACGAGATGGATGCTCTGCCAGCCCTCGGGCCGCAGCGCCCAGCGCACCAGGCTCACCCCCGGTACCCCCACGGCGATGACGAGGATGGCGCCCAGTGCCGCGCCCACCGGGATCGCTCCCCATCCCAGCCGGTGCGGGACGGCGGGTCGCGGTGCGCCGCGGCCGACGCGGGCGTAACGCACACGTCCCCGCACGGTGGCCTCGCCCACCAGCAGCACGAGGCAGACGGCGGCGAGGACGACACCGAGGGCGTTGGCCGCCGGACCGGCGAAGCTCGACTGGAACTGGCTGACGATCGCCGTCGTGAATGTGTCGAAGCGAAGGAGCGCGAAGGCGCCGTACTCGGCGAGCAGGTGGAGGGCGACGACGAGCCCACCGCCGAGGATCGCCAACCGCAGTTGGGGCACGACCACCCGCCAGAAGGTCGCGAGAGGCCCGAGACCGAGCGCGCGGGCAGACTCTTCGAGCGACGGATCGATGCGGCGGAGGGCCGCAAGGGCCGGAAGGTATACCAGCGGGTAGTACGCGCCGACCGCGATCAGCAGGCCGCCGAAGAGCCCTTGGAGTGAGGGGACCGCCGAGATCCACCCGTAGCCGCTCACGAAGGCGGGCATCGCGAGCGGCGCCGCGAGCAGCGTCGCCCAGATCTTCCGGCCGGGCAAGGCGGTGCGCTCTACCGTCCACGCCGCACCGACTCCGACGGCGATGCACAGGGGTACGGCGAGAGCGAGCAGGCCGAGGGCGTTGGCAAGGAGCTCGCCGACCCGCGGACGGAACACCTGAGCGCTCAGCTGCGCCCAGCCCTCGGAGACGGCGACCCAGATGACGAAACCGACCGGAACGAGCAGCAGCGCCGCGGTGACGAGGGCGAGCGCCAGCAGCGGCACCGGCGCTGGGCGCGCGCGGTG
>CAUPYO010000196.1:0-4991 GCA_963515565.1 uncultured Microbacterium sp. | reverse complement strand
CCGCCGCGACCACTGCGCGGGCGCGGGCGTCGTGCGTTGCCGGGATCGACGCGACGCCATGGCGCGCCGAGAAGACGCGCGTGTCGCGTGCTCCACAGCATCCGCGGGTGTCAGTTCGGCCTCAGGAGTCACAGTGTCACCGATTGTACCCGGGCGCCCGAACCATTGTCAGGGCGCCGGTCACACGACCGCCAGCATGACCTCGACGACGGCATCGAGCACGGCATCCACCTGCGCCTCGCTGTAGCCGCGCCGCTGCATACGGAAGGCGACCGACCTCACCTGGTCAACGGTGACCGGCTCGCCATTCTCGAGAAAGCGCGCAATCTTGTCGGCGACCAAATCGACCTCATCGACGCGATAGCCGAAGCGCAGCGGGCCCACGCGACGGAAGCGGTGGCCCTTGGCACGGGTGAGACGGTCGAGGACTTCTTGAGCCAACTGACGCGACTGCCCCACCCAGGCGCGCGCACCGCGGCGCGACAGCGCGTGCTCGCGCTCGCGCGCCGCGAAGGCATCTTCGATACGGCTGAGGGCGGCATCGACCGCGGCGACCTGATAGCCACGACGCACCAGCGGAAAAGCTGCCGTACGCACGACCGTGGAGTCGACATCGGTCTGCTCCCCCGACTCGAACGCAGCACGGGCTCGGTCGAGGAACGCGTCCACCGCCTCGGGACGGTAGCCGCGCGTGCGGCCCGTGGTCAGCGGGAAGGGCGAGGCCACGGCCTCGGAGGAATCGCTCATGAAATCACCAGGGGGACGAACACGAAGTAGAGAGCCAGCGCCGCTGCGGCCGACGGCAGAATCGAGTCGAGACGGTCGAGGACGCCCCCGTGGCCCGGCAACCACGAACTCATGTCCTTGATGCCCAGGTCGCGTTTGATCATCGATTCGCCGAGGTCACCCAAGGTGGCGCAACCGAGAATGAGCAGACCGAAGACCGCTCCGACCCACCAGGGCACATGAAGCATGAACAGTGCCCAGATGATCGAGGCGGCAATGGTTGCCAGCGCTCCACCGGCAAAGCCCTCCCACGTCTTTTTCGGGCTGATGCGCGGCGCCATCGGGTGCGAGCCGAACGCGAGACCCGAGGCGTAGGCCCCGGTGTCGGTAGCCACGACGGCGATCAACATGCCGAGCACCCAGTACTCGCCCTGATCCTGACGGAGCAGCACGAACGCGAGACTGGCGAGGAAGGGGACATAGAGCGGGACGAAACCTGCGATGAGGACGTCGCCGAGGACATCCCCGTAGCGACGTCCGTCGCGCGCCACCATCTGAGCCATCAGGCGCCAGACGATGACCGCCGCCACAGCGCCGAACGTGAGCGCCCAGTGCGTGAGGTGGCCCGCGAAGAATGCCGAGACCATGATGATCGCTCCGGCGACCAACTGCGGCCAGACGTCGACGCGAAGCCCCGCGGTCTGGAGGGCACGGCTGAACTCGAACACACCGAGAAGACACACCGGGATCGCGAAGATCAAGAACAGCCACTTGATGAACAAGAGCGATCCCAGCACCACGACCCCGATGGCCACGCCGATGACGATCGCCATCAGCAGGTTGCGACCGGTGCGCGCGTTGATGCGGTCGTTCACTTCTTCGAAGTCGGCACGCGCACGATCGATCTGGTGCTCGAACTCGCTCCGCGCCGCGCGTACGTGGGCCTGGAAGTTGGACGTGCTCTCCACGCGGGCGCGCTCGTCACCGGCCCCGGGCAGCTGCCCGGATACCGGATCGTCCGGAGAGTCGGTCGTCGGCACGTCCTCAGACCTCGAGAAGCTCGGCCTCTTTGCGCTTCAGTGCCTCGTCGATGTCGTCGACGTGGCTGCGCGTGACGGCGTCGAGCTCCTTCTCCGCGCGCACGAGGTCGTCTTCTCCGACCTCGCTCTTGAGAGCGTCCAGCTCGTCCTTGGCCTTGCGGCGGATACCGCGCAGGTGAACCTTCGCATCCTCGCCCTTGGTGCGTACGAGCTTGACGTACTCCTTGCGACGCTCGGCGGTCAGCTCCGGCATGGTCACACGAACGATGTTGCCGTCGTTGGTCGGGTTCGCCCCGAGATTCGGCATGTCGCGAATCGCCTGCTCGATCGCCTTCAGAGCGGACTTGTCGTACGGAGTCACGACCAATGTGCGCGCTTCCGGGGTGTTCAGCGACGCCAGCTGCGAGAGCGGCGTCGGCGAGCCGTAGTAGTCAACCAGGATCTTCTGGAAGAGCTGCGGGTTCGCGCGCCCGGTGCGAACGGTCGCGAAGTCATCCTTCGCAGCCTCAACGGCGCGGTCCATGCGGGCGGACGTGTCGGCCAGGATCTCGGCGATCACGGTCACTCCATTCGTTCGTTACGTCAGGGAAAGTCTAGTGCGCAGGGCCGTGGCGCTCAGACGGTGACGAGCGTGCCGATCGGCTCCCCCAGCAGCGCGCGGGTGACGTTGCCCGCCGGCTCCATGCCGAAGACGCGCATGTCCATGCCGTTGTCCATGCACAGGCTGAACGCCGTCGAGTCCACGACCTTCAGCCCGCGCTGGAGCGCGTCTCGGTAGGTGATGGTGTCGATGCGCTCAGCGTCCGGGTTCGTCTTCGGATCGGCCGTGTACACACCGTCAACACCGTTCTTCGCGACCAGCACCTGGGTCGCTCCGATCTCGAGAGCACGCTGAGCGGCGACGGTATCCGTCGAGAAGTAAGGCAGTCCGGCACCTGCGCCGAAGATCACGACGCGGCCCTTCTCCATATGACGCTCCGCGCGCCGAGGGATGTAAGGCTCGGCCACCTGCGTCATCGAGATCGCGGACTGCACACGCGTCGCCGCGCCCGCCTGTTCGAGGAAGTCCTGCAGCGCGAGGGCATTCATCACGGTGCCCAGCATGCCCATGTAGTCAGCACGGCCACGGTCCATACCGCGCTGGCTGAGTTCGGCCCCACGGAAGAAGTTGCCACCCCCGACCACGATCGAGATCTCTACGCGGTCGACGGCTTCCGCGATCTCCCGAGCGATCTGACCGACCACGTCGGGATTGACTCCCAGTTGCCCCCCGCCGAATGCCTCTCCGGACAACTTCAGGAGGACGCGACGGCGTCCGGTGTTCTCATCGATCACGTGGGGATCCTCTCGTCGAAATGCAGACTATCGAAGGGCGGGCATGGAAAAGGGGTCCGCATTCGGGTGAATGCGGACCCCCTTACGCGACTTACGCGCCGACCTTGAAACGGGCGAAGTCGGTGATCGAGATTCCGGCGTCGCCGGCGACCTTGGCGACGGACAGTTTGTTGTCCTTCGCGTAGTCCTGCTCGAGCAGGGCGACCTGCTTGAAGAAGGCGTTCACGCGTCCCTCGACGATCTTGGGCAGAGCCGCCTCGGGCTTGCCCTCGTTGCGGGAGATCTCCGTGACGATGTCGCGCTCCTTCTCGACCTCAGCCGCGGGCACGTCGTCACGCGAGAGGTAGGTGGGGTTGGCGAACGAGATGTGCTGTGCGATCGAGCGAGCGGTTTCCGCGTCGTCACCGGAGTAGGCCAGCACGACCCCGACCTGCGGCGGGAGGTCCTTGCTGGTCTTGTGCAGGTAGATCTCGAACTTGTCGCCGGAGAGCGTGCGCACGCGGCGCAGTTCGACCTTCTCGCCGAGGATCGCGGCCTCGTCGGAGATGAGCTCGGCCACCGTCTTGCCCTCGGCATCCGCAGCCAGCGCGGCGTCGACCGAGTCGGCACCGACGGCGGCAGCCGCAGCGAGTACCTTGTCGGCCAGCGCGATGAACCGCTCGTTCTTCGCGACGAAGTCGGTCTCGGTGTTCAGCTCGAGAATGGTGACCTTGCCGTCGTTCTCGGCGGCCGCGACCAGACCCTCGCTCGTGGAGCGGTCGGCACGCTTCGCGTTGCCCTTCGCGCCCTTCAGGCGCAGGATCTCCACAGCCTTCTCGAGGTCGCCGTCAGCTTCCTCGAGTGCCTTCTTGGTGTCGACCATGCCCGTGCCGAGCTGCTCGCGCAGGGCCTTGATGTCGGCGATGGTGAAGTTTGCCATGGGTGGTGGCTCCTTGCGTGTCGTGAGTTCTCGTGGGATGCCGGGTGCGAAGACACTCAAAGGCGTCTTCGCACCCGTGCGAAGGGTTGTCTTACTCGGCAGCGGCGGCAACAGCCGCGTCGTCGCCCTCGGCCTTGGCCTCGGCGCCGGCTTCGTCAGCGGCCGACTCGGTGGCAATCGTCTCGACCTCGGCGACGTCGGTCACGACCGCGGCCTCGGCCTCAGCGGCCTCCACGACGGGCGTCTCGAGAAGCTCGCGCTCCCAATCGGCGAGGGGCTCGGCGTCAGCCGACTCGTTGGTGGGCTGGTGACGCTGGATGAGACCCTCGGCCGCAGCGTCGGCGATGATGCGCGTGAGCAGGCCCACCGAGCGGATCGCGTCGTCGTTGCCCGGGATCGGGAACTGGAACTCGTCGGGGTCGGCGTTGGTGTCGAGGATACCGATCACGGGAATGCCGAGCTTCTGGGCTTCGCTGACGGCGAGGTGCTCACGCTTGGCGTCGACGATCCAGATCGCGGAAGGCGTCTTGGTGAGGTTGCGGATACCGCCGAGCGACTTGTGCAGCTTGTCGAGCTCGCGCTTCTTGAGCAGCAGCTCCTTCTTCGTGAAGCCGCTCTCGGCGGGGTTCTCGAAGTTGAGCTCCTCGAGCTCCTTCATGCGGGCAAGACGCTTGGAGACGGTCGAGAAGTTGGTGAGGAGGCCACCGAGCCAGCGCTGGTTGACGTAGGGCTGGCCGACGCGAGTCGCCTGCTCGGCGATGACTTCCTGCGCCTGCTTCTTGGTGCCGACGAACAGCACGGTGCCGCCGTGGGCGACCGTCTCCCGCACGTACTCGTACGCCTTGTCGATGTAGCCCAGCGACTGCTGCAGGTCGATGATGTGGATGCCGGAGCGCTCCGTCAGGATGAAGCGCTTGACCTTCGGGTTCCACCGACGGGTCTGGTGTCCGAAGTGCACGCCGCTGTCGAGC
>CAUPYO010000195.1:0-4992 GCA_963515565.1 uncultured Microbacterium sp. | reverse complement strand
GCACCTTGTCGGCGTGGGCAGTGTTGAGGATCGCGGCGAAGGGGTCGGCGTGGGGGTTGCGCCTGCGTCCGCCAGCGCCAGGGCGGCGGTGCTGGAGGCGGCCACGAACCCATCACGATAGCCGTCGTACCGCGCCGACACCGCCGAGACACCGGCAGGGACCACGACCTGCGCGCGGGCGCCGGAAACTGCCGCGACCGACATCCGCGCGGTGGCGTCGGAGCGAGCGCTCCCACCCGAGACCGGGACCGTCGCGCTCCAGTCGCCGCCCGAGAACGTGACCGTCCCGGCCACGTCGCCACCGTCGGCGACGGTCACAGTGGCCGTGACCGTGCGTTCCTCGGCGCTGATCGCGGTCGTCGAAGCGACGGCCGCCACGGGAGCCCAAGCATGCATGGCGTCGAGCACCGACTGGGTGACGCTCACGAACGCTCCATGCCGCGGGCTGGCCGGCAGGCCGCCCTGGGCCCGCACCCTCCACTGCGCGCGCTGCGAGAGCCGGTCGTTCTGCGTGCTCGACGCGATCGCCTCACCGTCGGTGAGGAAGGCGCGATAGCCACCCGCTCCGTAGTTGTCGACGAGGAACACATAACCGTCGCCGGAGTTGTTCGGGTCGCCGTCGTTCAGCTTCACGATCTCCGGGCCTTCGCCGGCCTGACCGGTCTGGAGCGAGGTCATGTGGGTGTCGGTGAGCTGCCAGGTCGTGGCGGGGTCGGCCGTCCAGCTCGACGACGTGGTCGGTGCCGTCAGCACCTGCGAGCGCTCGAGGAAGATGTCCTTGCCCGCTTCGAGGGGACCGGCCGCGCCACCTTCTTCGTTCTTGGTGAAGCGGTAGTAGTAGTCGCCGATCTTGGTGACCGTCGAGTCGATGCGTGCAAAGCCCGTGTCCTGCCAGTTCGCCGGCGGCGCCGTGAACGTGCGGAAGTCACGGGTGATCACGGCGAACATGCGGGCGTACAGGTTGTCGTTGTTCGTATGGCTCGCATCGGAGTACAGACGCGAGGCGAAGAACACGACGTACGACTGCAACTGGTCGTCCCAATACGCCTCCGGAGCCCAGGTCATGCCGGCGGCCGGCTGGTTGACCGTGATGCCGGTGTTGTCACCGTTCGTGCGCGTCCAGCTGACGAGATCGGTGGATTCCCACACCTCGATCTTCAGGCTGCCGTTGGACTGGGCGGGGCCCCAGCCGGTGCCGCAGCTGATGCACAGGTCGGTGGCGACCATGTAGTACTTGTCGCCGTCCTTGGAGCGGAGGATGTACGGATCGCGCAGACCCGTGGTGTCCGTGGTCGAGGTGATGACGGCGGAGCCCCCATTGACCGGCGTGAACGTGAAGAAGTCGTTTCCGGTGGTGGCCGCCTGGTAGATCTTCTCGTCGCCGTCGGATGTGAAGTAGGCCGCCGCATACCCGGCATCCGGCGCCCAGCGCCCCCGCTCGGCGACGCTGACCGTGAAGCTGCGCTCGGCGCGGGCACCGTTCAGCACGGCGTGCGCGGTCAGGGTGACGCTGCGGTCGCCCGCTCCGTAAACGGGCCTGCTGACGACACCGCCGCCGCGATAGGGATCGGCGACGCCGACCGCGGGGGCGGTGTAGGCGGCGTCCGTGGGGGTGACGAGCGACGCGTCCGAGGACGTCCACGTGATCGCAGCGCCGTTGACGGCGCCGACGGTGACCAGCGGCAGGTTCTCCGTCGTGCGAGGAGTAAGGACGATCGCATCCACGTCGGCCGCGATGCGCGCAGCGACGACGGTGACATCGAAGGTGAGCGTCGAACCGAGCGAAGTCGCGGCGCTCAGAGTGACCGGCGTGTCGCTGGAGATCGCGCGCGACACGACGCCGGTGGTCGAGACCACCGTCGGATCCGACGACGACCAGGTCAAGGTGACGCCGTTCACAGCCGCGGGAAGCGTCAGGTTCGATGCCACGCTCGAGGGCGCGGTGTTGGCGCCGAGCATCTGGGCGAGCACATCGCCGCGCAGCAGGGCGGCGGTCGTCGCCGTCTTCTCCTGGGCCGTCGGCATGCTCTCCGACACCTCGGTCGAGGACAGCGCCACGTCCCACAGCTTCACGTCGGAGACGTCGGCCCGCAGGAGCGGATCGCCCTGATAGAGCGAACGCCCGAGGTAGCCGAGCACCGAGCCGGTGGGGATGATCGAGCTCATCGACCGATTGTGGGTGAGGGTCGAGATGACCACGCCATCGCGGTAGAGAGTGAGCGTGTTGCCCGCGCCGACCATCGTGAGCGTCGTGAATCCGGGATTGAGCCCGCCGCCCGCGGGCAGGCGCGACTCGCCGTTGTCGTTGCCGCTCTTGACGCGGATGGCAGCCAGCACCTGGTCGTTGTAGCCGCCCTGCGCAGACCGCGGGCTGAGGAAGATGTGGTTGCCGAGCTGCGTGGTGTTCCAGGGACCCACACCGTCGCCGATGACCCACCCGAAGTGGTTGGCGGAGGTCTGCGTAGACACGGTGTACTCGACCGTGAAGTCGTTGTCGGCGCCGGTGATCGGTCCTTGCGGCAGCGCCGCGTAGCCGTCGGCGCGAAAACGCAGCACCGCGTCACCCGCCGCGTCGACGAACGAGCTGTCGGTGAACCCCGTGAGAGTCGCGTTGCGTCCATTGCCCGACACATCGAGCAGCGTCGATCCGCTGTGCGACATGTCGTAGTGGGCGGACGGCGTCGGAACGCCGGCGGCGGCTGCGGCGACGGGCACCGTCAGCCCGACGCCCGTGAGGGCCAAAGCACCGGCGACCGCCACGGCGATCGTGCGGCGAACGGTGGCGGTGGACGGCGCGAAGGCGCGCGGAAGCACAGCTGATCTCATCATCGAGACGGTCCTCTTTCGGGGGGTGTCTGGGGTGAGGGTGAGGGCTCAGAGTCCCTGCGCGAGGCGGTAGTACGCCTGGTTCCAGCGCAGCTCTTTCTGGAATCCGCGGACGGTCGTGTCTTCGTCGATCACCAGCAGTTCCGTGCCGGCCATGTCGGCGAAGTCACGGAAGACCTCGATGCCGACCGCGGTCGTCATGACCGTGTGGTGGGCGGCGCCGGCCGTCAGCCAGCAGGCGGCGCTGGTGGCGAAGTCGGGCGCGGGCTTCCAGATCGCCCGGCCGACCGGCAGCTGGGGAAGGTCGGGAGCCTCGACGTTCTCGACCACGTTCGCGACCAGACGGAACCGGTCGCGCATGTCGCTCATCGCGACGACCACGGCGGGACCGGGGTCGGCGGTGAAGACCAGACGCACCGGGTCGTCCTTGCCGCCGATGCCGAGCGCGTGGACCTCCAGACGCGGCTTCTGCGTGGTCAGCGACGGCGAGACCTCGAGCATGTGCGCGCCGAGGATCTTCTCGTCGCCCGCGACGAGGTCGTACGTGTAGTCCTCCATGAGGCTCGCGCCGCCGGGCAGGCCGGCGCCCATCACGTTGGCGACGCGCACCAGGATGGCCGTCTTCCAGTCGCCCTCGGCGCCGAAGCCGTACCCCTCGGCCATCAGCCTCTGCACGGCGAGGCCGGGAAGCTGCGTCAGCGCGCCCAAGTCTTCGAACGACGTCGTGAAGGCGCCGAAGCCGCCCGCCTCCAGGAATGTCCGCAGCCCGATCTCGATCGCCGCACCGTCGCGCAGCGACTGGTGACGCGCGGCGCCCGGCCGCAACTCCGCCGCGACGTCGTACTCGGCGAGGTACACCTGCACCAGGGCGTCGATGTCTGACTCGGATGCCGCGGCGACGGCATCCGCGAGCTCGTTGACGCCCCACGTGTTCACCTGCACGCCGAAGCGCAGCTCGGCCTCGGTCTTGTCACCCTCGGTCACGGCGACATAGCGCATGTTGTCGCCGAAGCGGGCGAGCTTGAGCGTCCGCGCGGCCTGCCAGCCGGCGGCGGCGCGCTGCCAGTCTTCGACCTGCCGGCGGACGGCGGGGTTCGAGACGTGACCGACGACGGTCTTGCGCGCAACGCCCAGGCGGGTCTGGATGTAGCCGAACTCCCGGTCGCCGTGCGCGGCCTGGTTGAGGTTCATGAAGTCGAAGTCGATGTCTTCCCACGGCAGCTCGACGTTCGCCTGCGTGTGCAGGTGCAGAAGCGGCTTCTGCAGGGCATCCAGGCCCGCGATCCACATCTTGGCGGGGCTGAACGTGTGCATCCACGCGACGATGCCGATCACCGAGTCGTCGCTGTTGGCGTCGAGGGCGAGGCGGCGGATGCTGTCGGAATCGGTGAGCACCGGCTTCCACTCGATCGTGACGGGAAGTCCCTCGAGCCCGGCGGCGACCTGCTGCGACTGGGCAGCGACCTGCTTCAGCGTCTCTTCGCCGTACAGCCCCTGGCTGCCGGTCACGAACCAGACGGTGTAGTTGTCGAGCGTGGTGGAGAGGGTCATGATGTCTTTCCGGTTGGTGAGCGCGGCACGAGGCCGAGGGGCAGTCGTGAGTCAGAGGGCGGAGACGGCCGCGGCCTCGACGGCGAGGCCGGCGCGGTAGCGGTCGAGGTAGGCGGCGAAGCCGGCCGTGTCGGCCGGATCGGGGGCGACGACGGATGCCGCGGCATCCGCGAACACCGCGTCATCGAGGTAGACACCGAGCGTATGGGCCGTCTCGGCGGCGACGGCGCGGCGGAAGGCAGCCAGGATGGCGATGCCCCAGGCGCCGCCCTCGCTGGCGGTGTCGCCGACAGCGACGGGTGCATCGAGAGCCGCCGCAAGGAAGCGCTGTGCGACGCCGGCCGTGCGGAACACGCCCCCGTGCGCATACATGCGGTCGAGCTGCACTCCCTCGGCGTCGAGCACCTGCATGCCCAGAGCCAGCGTCGCGAACACGCCATAGACCTGGGCACGCATGACGTTGGCGAGGCTGAAGGCGGAATCGGGGGTACGCACGAACAGCGGCCGGCCCGCGGTGAGCCCCGCGATCGGCTCGCCCGCCAGGTGGTTGTAGGCGAGGAGGCCGCCCGCATCGGCCGCGCCGTCGAGGGCCTCGCGCAGCAGCACCTCGAACAC
>CAUPYO010000194.1:0-5023 GCA_963515565.1 uncultured Microbacterium sp. | reverse complement strand
GTCTCCAGCGTGCGCCTCGTTCAGACCGGCGTCATCGATCTCCCGCAGCCCGGAAAGGCCCCCGCATGACCGAGAACACCACCCGCGCCGATGGGCGCGCCGTCGACCAGCTCCGTCCCGTCACGATCGAACGCGGCTGGAGCGCGCATGCCGAAGGCTCGGCGCTGATCTCTTTCGGCGGCACCAAAGTGCTGTGCACCGCATCGTTCACCGGCGGCGTGCCCCGGTGGCTCACCGGCAAGGGCAAGGGCTGGGTCACCGCCGAGTACGCGATGCTGCCGCGGGCCACGAATTCCCGCAACGACCGTGAAGCGGTCAAGGGCAAGATCGGCGGCCGCACGCACGAAATCTCGCGTCTGATCGGTCGGGCGCTGCGCGCCGTCGTCGACACCAAGGCACTCGGTGAGAACACGATCGTCATCGACTGCGACGTGCTGCAGGCCGACGGGGGCACGCGCACCGCTGCGATCACCGGAGCGTACGTGGCGCTGGCCGACGCGATCGAGTGGGGTCGCGCCAAGGGTCTCGTCGCCAAGAACGCGAAGGTGCTGCTCGACTCGGTGGCGGCCGTGTCGGTGGGCATCATCGATGGCGAGCCGATGCTCGACCTCGCCTATGTCGAGGACGTGCGCGCCGAGACCGACATGAACGTCGTCGTCACCGGGCGCGGCCTGTTCGTCGAGGTGCAGGGCACCGCCGAGGGTGCGCCATTCGACAAGCGCGAGCTGGACGCCCTGCTCGAGCTCGGTGTCGCGGGCTGCGCCGACTTGCGCGACGCGCAGACCGAGGCGCTCGCGTCGTGACCGCCGTCCCGAACTCCGCCACGCCGGCCGCCGGCGCCCGCCGGATCGTGCTGGCGACACACAACCCGCACAAGGTGGAGGAGTTCGGTGCGATCGTCGCGCGCGTGCGCCCCGATCTCGAGGTCATCGGTTACGACGGTCCCGAACCCGTCGAGGACGGGGTGACCTTCGCCGCCAACGCGCTGATCAAGGCGCGCGCCGCCGCTGCTCACACCGGTTTGCCTGCGTTGGCGGACGATTCCGGCGTGTGCGTGGATGTGCTCGGCGGTTCACCCGGGGTGTTCTCCGCCTATTGGGCCGGCCACCGCAAGGATGCCCGCGCCAACCTCGAGTTGCTGCTCGACCAGCTTTCCGACGTCGCCGACCCGCACCGCACCGCACAGTTCGTCTCTACGATCGCCCTGGTGGTGCCCGGTCCGAACGGCGTGGTGCTTCGCGAGGGGACCGTCGAGGGGGTGTGGCCGGGCCGGCTCGCCACGTCGCCGTCGGGCGAGGGCGGTTTCGGTTACGATCCGATCTTCGTCCCCGACGACCAGGGCGGACGTTCGGCGGCCGACCTGTCGGCCGAGGAGAAGAATGCTCTCTCGCACCGGGCACGTGCCTTCGTCGCGCTCGCGCCGCTGCTGAACGCCCTGGAGCGATAACCGCTTTCATTCCCGACTAGGCGCAAACTGCCGTGCGGGGTGGGTCGGGGTCATAGCCTCGTCATATGCACGATCACGCACCGACCGGCATCCGCGAGTCGAGTAACCGCCGTCTGCTGACGATTTCGCTCTGCCTGACCGCCACTGTCATGCTCGTGCAGATCGTCGGAGCGCTGCTCACCGGTTCGCTTGCACTGCTCGCCGACGCGGCGCACATGTTCACCGACTCGTCGGCGCTGGTGATCGCGTTGATCGCCTCGACCGTGGCGGGGCGCCCAGCGGACGACCGCAATACCTACGGATATCAGCGCGCCGAGGTGTTCGGGGCGCTGATCAATGCGGTCATCCTCATCGGCTTGATGGTCGGCATCGCCGTAGCGGCAGTGCAGCGCCTCATGAACCCCGCGGAGGTGGAGGTCGCGGGCGGGCTCATGCTGCTGGTCGCGGCGGTCGGTCTCATCGCCAACGCGGTCTCGATGTACCTGCTCAGCGCCGCGCAGAAGCGCAGCATCAACGTGCGAGGCGCGTACATCGAAGTGCTCGGCGACCTGATCGGCTCCGCCCTCGTCATCGTCGCCGCCGTCGTCATCTGGACGACCGGATGGATGCCGGCAGACGCCCTCGCTTCGCTTCTCATCGCCGTCATGATCGTGCCACGCGCCGTCGGACTGCTCCGCGAGGTCTTCTCCGTGTTGGGGGAGCGGGCGCCGAAGGGCACCGCGGTCGCGGAGATCCGCGACCACATTCTCGGCGAACCGGGGGTGGTCGACGTGCACGATGTGCACGTCTGGCAGCTCACGCGCGGCGCGCCCGTGTTCACTGCGCATGTCGTCGTCGCCGACGATGTGCTCGCCGGGCAGGAGGGCGGCGCGGCGTCGCTGCTGTCGCGTCTGCAGACGTGTCTGTCGCGTCACTTCGACGTCGAGCACTCCACGTTCCAGTTCGAGCCCGCCGGCCACCGCGAGCACGACGCGCACGTGTAGCGCCGCGGCGGTCGGCCGGCCTGTGCGACGATGCTGAGCATGGACGACAGAGCCGGCGACGAGCTCAGCGCGCTGCGGCGGCGCGCCTACGGACCGGGTGCCGACATCGACGGCGACGCCGCGGCGCTGCAACGGTTGCGAGAGCTCGAGAACCAGGAGTGGGCCCGCGAGAGCGAAACGACAGCCGCCGCCGACGCGGCGGAGTCGGCTGTGCAGACGGGTGAGATCTCTCTCGCGGAGGATCGAGATATTATGCCGGCCGCCGCGGCGAGGACGCCACCTCGCATCGGACGCGCGCTCCTGATCGGGTGGGTGGCATCCGTGGTCCTCGTCGCGGTGGTCGTGGGCGGCCTCGTGTTCAGCCTCGCGTCACTTCGACCCGTCGCCCCGGCGACCGGTGTGCGCCAGGTGGCGAGTTTGGATCAACCGGAACTGATGCCGGTCAACTACCTGCCGTGGGCCAAGACTGGGGATCGGGGAACCTCGTATCGCTTTGAGGGACTCGAGATTGTTGTGGGCTCGGGCGTGAGCGTCGGCTTTGAGGGAAGGTGCCTCTTCGTGACCACGGTGGCGCCGGATGCGAACGGCTCTCGGAGTGGAAGACCGGCATGCAGCTCCGGCCCGTTCCACCCGTCCGTGTCGATCCTGGTGGATCAGAGCAGTCCCCCCGAGCTGCGCGCGCGATTCGCGGACGGCAGCGCGTTGGAGTTCGTGTGGGACGGAACCGCAGTGAGCGTGTTCGCCGCCGATGCTCCGGCATCCCTCGACGCGCCCGCCTGACGTTCTGCCGGGCCCGGGCACTGCGCCGTTCGCCGGACCTGTGCGACGATGCCGAGCATGGACAATGCCGACCGCGATGAGCTCGCGGCGTTGCGCCTGCGCGCATATGGACCGGATGCTGACATCGACGGCCATCCGGAAGCCCTCGCGCGGCTTCGCCGCCTCGAGGCTTTCGCTCGCGTCGAGGAGACCGGCGAGGGGGAAGCGGTCGCGGACAGCAGTGAGACCGCAGGCGGCGAAGAACCACGCCGACAGGCCGACACCCGACTGCCGGTGCCGGAGTCTCCGGCGAACGGATCCGCAGCATCCGCGCCGCCCGTCTGGACGCCGCCCCGCATCGGGCGCGCTCTCCTGATCGGATGGGCGGCATCCATCGTCATCGTCGCCGTCGCGGTGGGCGCCTTGGTGTTCGGGCTGGCGGCGATGCGCCCGGTGTCAACCGACACCGGCGCGCGCCAAGTGGCCGCGTTGCAGACTCGAGTCGCCGGCGTGCAGGCGGGCGATGGGACGGACGTGTTCAATCACGCAACCGGCGTGTACCGATACGCGGGACTCGTCGTCGCTGTGCTGGACAAAGGAGTCTTGGACCCCGACGAACTATGCCTCCTCGTCGCTCCGGAGCAGAGTCTCGTCGGCGAGGGAGAGATCTGGTTCGCGAGCGGCTGCACGGCGGGCAGGTTTCGCGCGACGGCGAGCGTCGTGGTCGGCACCAAGAGCCCTGCCGAGCTGCGCGACGGTTTTGCCGACGGGACCGCTCTCCAGTTCGTGTGGGACGGCACCGCCGTGGGGGTGTTCGCCGCCGATCCTCCGGCCCCGGAGAACACTCCCGCGCGACCGTCAGGCTTCCCGATGGACCTCGGTCGGCTCGACGTCGGGCCGTAGACCGCGCCACCGCGCATGTCGCAGGGTCCCGCCAGGGGTGAACTCGGCGTACTCGACCTCGCCGACCAACTCCGGCAGCAGCCAGAGGGCGTCGGACGCATCGGCGGCGGGCACGCCGACGAACGGGTTCGTGTCGGTGCGCAGCGGGTTCAGCCTCTCTTCGAGGGCGGCGAGCTCCCGCTCGCTGAAGCCGGAACCCACTCGACCCACGTAGCGCAGACCGTCGTCATCCGGGATGCCGAGCAGCAGCGATCCGATACCGCCGCGCCGTTCGCCTTTGCCGGGTCGGATGCCGCCGATCACGACAGCCTGCATCGCGGTGAGCTTCACCTTGAGCCACTCTTCAGAGCGTGCTCCCCGGCGATAAGGCGAACGCGGATCCTTCACGACCACGCCCTCGAGACGGAGGTCGGCCGCGGCGGTGAGGGCATCGGAGACGTCGTCGGCCACCGGGGGGACGGCGAGCACCGGCGCGGCATCGGCCGCCAGAGCCTCGAGCACGTCGCGCCGTTCGCGGAGGGGGCGCGTCGTGAGGTCATCCTCGCCCCGACGCAGCAGGTCGAACACGAAGTAGCTGACGGGCGTGCGCTCGGCCTCGCGGGCGATATCACGCGGCGACGTCAGATGCATGCGCGACTGCAGTCGGCTGAAGCTGGGCCGGCCCGCGGCATCCAGGGCCACGATCTCGCCGTCGATCACCGCGGCGGTGGACCCGAGACCGACGTCGCCGGTCGTGAGTTCGGGGTAGCGGTCGGTGATGTCGGTGCCGCTGCGGGCACGCAGACGCAGCCGGGCTCCGTCCCACACGCCGATGGCGCGGATGCCGTCCCACTTGAACTCGACCCACGGCGCGTCACCCCAGCGCCGCGACGCCGCCACGGCGAGGGCGGGGGTCGTGGAGACGGCGAGCATCGGCGCGTCGGGGCCGGAA
>CAUPYO010000193.1:0-5024 GCA_963515565.1 uncultured Microbacterium sp. | reverse complement strand
CGGCGAGACCTCCACACCCTTGACGGTGACCTTGTCGGTCTTGTCGAGCCCGAGCTTGTGGAGGGTCTTCAGCACGCCGATGAACTCGTCACCGAGGCCGTACTTGAACGTCACGCGCTTGGCCTTCGTCCAGCGCGGCATGAGGAGGACCTCTTCGTGCTCGACGTTGACGCACTCCACCGGACCGATCCCCTCGGGAAAATCGAAGACCTCCGGCTCGCTGAACGGAGCGGTCGTGTACCAGCCGCGATCGGCCTCGTAGATGACCGGCGGGTTCAGGCACTCCTCGATCGTCGTCCAGATCGAGAACGACGGCGCGAAGTCGTAGCCCGCCACGACGAGGTTGGCCCCGTCGCGCACACCGAGCTCGTCGATCTCGCGGAACAGGTGGTCTTCGGCGTACCGGGCGAACACGTCCGATAGGCCCGGCTCGACGCCGATGCCGACGAGGGCGAGCTGGCCGGCATCCTTCCACTGCTGCTCCGCGGCGAACTGCTCGTCGCCGAGCTTGACGCCCGGCAGCGCGTGCGGCTCATCAGGATGCGGCGTCGACAGGCTCATCGCCATATCGAGGTAGGTGGCCCCGGCGGCGAGCGTTCCCTCGAAGATGGGCATGACGAAGCGCGGATCGACGGCGTTGAGCACATGGGTGATGCCGTGCGCCTGGATGAGACCGGCCACGGCGTCGGCGCGCGACGCGTCGACCTGCGCCGCCTCGACGCGAGGGTCGCCGACCTCGTCGACGAGTGCGTGGGGGCGCGCTGGGTCGTAATCGGCGACGACGAGCTTGTCGAAGAAGTCGCGGCGAACGGCGATGCGGACGGCGGCTGAGCCGACGCCGCCGGCGCCGACGATGAGGATGCGCATGGTGTTCCTTCGATGTCGGGGGAGAGGGGATGCGGGACGGATGCCGGGCTCAGATGCCGCCGTCGATCGAGCGGATGACATCGCCCGGCTCGTCGGGCACCAGCACCGGCGTCTCGCGGTTGAGTGCCCGCCCCTGGAAGAACGGCTTCGACCGCGGGAAGGCGTACCAGATGACCATCAGGACGACCCCGACCAACAGCGCCCCGATACCGACGACGAACGTGCCGCCGATGCCCAGCAGCACCGTGTTTCCGTAGTTCACGTCGTACATGTCGATCGCCGACTGCACGAAGGCGAACGTCAGCATGAGTGCGCCCAGCAGCGGGAAGATGCCCTTGACCCACAGGTCGCGGGCCGAGTTGCGCAGCTCCCGGCGGAAGTACCAGACGCACGCGTACCCGGTGATGCCGTAGTAGAACGCGATCGCAAGACCGAGCGACGAGATCGAGTCCTGCAGGATGTCGTCACTGAGGAGCGTCATTCCCAGGTAGTAGCAGATGGCGACGGTACCGCCCACGATCGTAGAGAACGACGGCGTCTTGTACACCGGGTGCACCGTCTTGAAGCGTGCCGGCAGGGCGCGGTAGACGCCCATCGCAAGGGTGCCGCGCGCTGTGGGAAGGATGGTCGTCTGCGTCGAGGAGACCGCGGAGATCAGCACTGCGACCACGAGGAGCCATGCCCACGGACCGAGGAGACCGTCTTTGATCGCGAGGAAGAAATTGGATGAGTTGTCGGGGTTCGCCAGTCCCGGACCGTCCGCCCCCAGGCCCGCGTACATCATCGCGGCGATCGCGACCGAGACGTAGGTGAGGAGCAGGATGATCGTCGTCAATAGGGCTGCCCGCCCGGGGATGCGCTTGGGGTCCTTGGTCTCTTCGTTGAGGGCGAGGCAGGAGTCCCACCCCCAGTAGATGAAGAGGGCGAGCAGCACAGCCTTCGTGAAGCCGTGGTAATCGGTGAAGGCGAAGGGGTTCAGCCAGTTCCAGTCGAAGGGCGTGGGCGCGGGCGCGGTGCCGCCGAAGAAAGCCCAGAGCGCGGCGATCACGAAGATGGCGAGCGCGAGGTACTGCACCCCGAGCAGCACGTTCTGGATGCGCTCACCGATTTCGACACCGCGCCAGCTCACCCAGGTCATCGCCGCGATGAACAGGACGGCGACGAGGATGATGCGCCAGTCACTGTTCTCGAGGCTGAGCCCGAACAGCGCCCAGAAGTAGATGGAGCCGATCTGAGCAAGGTTGGCGAGCACCACCATTCCGGCGATCGCGACGCCCCAACCGCCCATCCAACCCACCCACGGGCCGAACGCCTTCGTGCCCCACGTGAAGGTCGTGCCGCAATCGGGGATCTTGTTGTTCAGCTCCCGGTAGGCGAAGGCCGTGAACAGCATCGGCACGAACGCGATGATGAACGCGATCGGCGCCTGCGCTCCCACCGCGACCACGACAAAGCCCAGCGTCGCGACGAGGGAGTAGACGGGGGCGGTCGACGCCAGCCCGATGACGGTCGAGCCCCAGAGGCCCAGTGTTCCGGCGGCGAGCCCCTTGCCATCGCCGCGTTCCAGGTGAATCGGTGTGGTGCTGCCGAAGTCGCTCATTGCCATGCTCCGCCCTCGCGTGGTCGCGCGTACACCGTGGTCCCCAGTGACGCGGTGAGGGAAGACTAGAACGACGCCGCGTCGGCGCGCGGTGGACGTGAGGGCGAATCTGCGCGCGAAGGGTCGCCGCCGCGTCTATCGGGCGAGGCGCCGCGTTTCGGCTCCGGCACGTCGTCCCCGGTCGTTGAGCGAGCGCAGCGAGTCGAAACGCCCCGCGCTCAGTCGGCGTCGTCGGGCACCAGCAGCGCAGCGGCGGTCTCGAGACTGTGCACCGCTTCGCGGTGCGAGATGCGCACGAGGGCGAACGCCGCGACGACCTGGCCGGTGACGGCGTCGGCCAGACGCGCACGCCGAGCCTCGGATCCCGCGGGCAGCGCCGCCTGCACGCCCCGCGCGAACGCGTCGTGCAGTTCCGCACGATAGTCATCGATCACCCGGGCGACCTCCGCGTCGCGCGCGACCGGGGCGCCGGCCGCGTTGATCAACAGGCATCCGTGTTCCGCAGGCATGGAGCCCACCCGGGCGAACGCATCGGCGAGTCCCTGCAGGTAGTCGGCGAGCGCGTCGGCCGCGACCGTCGGGACCTGCAGCGGCGCCAGACGGGGCCGGACGATTTCGTCGAGGTAGCTCTGCACTGCGGCGTCGAAAAGCCCTCGCTTGGAATCGAAGGCGTTGTAGATGCTCGAACGGTTCAGACCGGTGGCTGCTTCGAGACCGGCGATGGAGGCATCCTCGTAGCCGTGCTCCCAGAAGAACTGGCGCGCGGCGCGGACGACCGCCGCGCGGTCGAACTCGCGACTTCTCGCCATGGGCACCTGCCCCCTTTCGGAAACGACCGTTTCAGTATATATTGAAACAGTCAGTTCAAAACAGCGCGTCTTCCGAGACGCAGAGGAGGAACCCCCATGGTCGTCGTCGGTCTCGTGCTCGCTTCTCTCGCGGCACTCGTGCATGTCTTCATCTTCTGGCTCGAATCCATCGCCTGGACCAGCCCCCGCGCCCGGGCCACGTTCGGCACGACCGAGGAAGAGGCGCTGGCCACCCGTGAGATGGCCTACAACCAGGGCTTCTACAACCTGTTCCTCGCGATCCTCGTCGCCGTCGGCGTCGTGCTCTTCGCGACCGGCGCAACCGCCCCCGGCGCCGCCCTCGTGCTCGCCGGCGCCGGATCCATGGCCGCCGCCGCCCTCGTGCTGCTGCTGTCGAGCCCCGAAAAGGCGGGCGCGGCGCTGAAGCAGGGGACCATCCCCCTCCTGGGCGTGATCGCCCTTGCGATCGGCCTCCTCATCTGACGCCACCCGCGTCGCCTCCCCACCCCCATCCCACAAGGAGAACGAATGACAGACGTCACCAGCACACAGATCCAGCTCGCCGCCCGCCCGGTCGGCTGGCCCACTCCCGCCGACTTCCACGTCGCCCACGTCACCTACGGCGCTCCGCAGCCGGGTGAGGTGCGGGTGCGCAACGAGTTCGTCTCCGTCGACCCCTACATGCGTGGCCGCATGAACGACACCCGCAGCTACGTCGCGCCCTACGCGATCGGCGCGACGATCGCCGGCGGCGCCGTCGGTCGCGTGGTCGCCTCGGCATCCGACGACCTCCCGGTGGGCACCGTGGTGCTGCACCAGCACGGCTGGTCGGACATCGTCCAGGCCGACGCCGCCACGTTCCGCGCGCTCCCCGAGATCCCCGGGATGCCGCTGTCGCTCAACCTCCACATCCTCGGCCTGACCGGCCTGACCGCCTATGTCGGCCTCACCGCGATCGCGAACCTGAAGCCCGGCGACACCGTGTTCGTGTCAGGTGCGGCGGGCGCCGTCGGCACCGCCGTCGGCCAGATCGCCAAGCGCCTCGGCGCCGGCCGCGTGATCGGCTCAGCCGGAACGGCGGAGAAGGTCGCACTGCTGACCGAGAAGTACGGGTACGACGTCGCGTTCAACTACAAGTCCGCAGATGTGCGCGCACTGCTGGCGGAAGCCGCGCCCGACGGCATCGACGTGTTCTTCGACAACGTCGGCGGAAGCCACCTCGAAGCCGCACTCGACGTGTTCAACGACGGCGGACGGGCTGCGCTCTGCGGCGCGATCGCCGGCTACAACACGACCGAGCGCACGCCCGGACCCGACAACATGTCGAACATGATCACGCGCGGACTGCGGATGCAGGGGTTCACCCTCGCCGCGTACCTCCACCTCGCTCCCGAGTTCCAGCAGAAGATGAGCGGATGGTTCGCCGAAGGCGGCATCGCCTACGACGAGACGATCGTCGACGGCATCGAGAACACGGTCGACGCCTTCCTGGCCATGATGCGGGGCGCCAACACCGGAAAGATGCTCGTCCACGTCTGACAAAGCCGGCCCGTCACGGGCCTCTCGCCCCACGCCCCACGACCGGTGTCCCCCCGCGGTCGTTGGGCGAGGGCGCACCCCGCGGTGGGGGCCGCGTGGGGGGGCCGCGGAGGGGGGGGGGGGGCCGGGGCGGGGGGGGGGCGGCGCTCGGGGCCCCCGCGCCCGGGCCCCGCCCGCGCGCCCCGGCCCCCCCCCCCGGCAGGCTGTGG
>CAUPYO010000192.1:0-5065 GCA_963515565.1 uncultured Microbacterium sp. | reverse complement strand
ACGAGGCTCTCGTCGCGACGACGCTGACGGCAGTGGTCGCGCGCGCGTGCAAGGAGACGGCGCCCGAGGAACTGCGCGACCAGGTGCTGGCGCGGCTGCGCGCCGAGCAGGCCACGCATCACTGATCGATCGCGGACGCTTCCGGCGAAGGAATGAACACCCGCAAAGCGCCGGGGACGACGTCGATCTCCAGCGGGAGCACGCCGACCGGGTCGCCGTCGGCGTAGGCGGTCACACCGACCGCCGCCAGGAGCACGCGTCGTACGCGGGCGGTGACGACCTCCGCAAGCTCGGTGTGCGTTCCGCGATAGACGCGGGGGAGCAGCCTCAGCAGGCGCGCCCGGCCCATCGGGCGGACGAGGGTCACGTCCAGCATCCCGTCGTCGAGCAGGGCATCCGGGCAGATCGGGATGCCACCGCCGTACGTGGGTCCATTGCCGACCGTCGCCATGATCAGTTCTTCGCGGAGGCGTTCGCACGTGCCGTCGGCGCCCTCGAGCTCGATTTCGAACTCGATGCCGCGCAGGCGCAGGAACTCGACGAGGATCGCAAGGTCATAGCGGACGTGGCCTCGTGGCCAGCGCATGCGATTCGCGCGATCGTTGACCTGCGAATCGAATCCGCTGGCGAGCACCGTGGAGTACAGCGTCGTCGAGCCGTCGATGCGGCGCAGACGCGCGAGATCGATCGTGCGCGTTTCACCGCCGATCACCGCGTCGGCGGCTCCGAGAGGATCGCGCTCACGCAGCCCCAGTGCGGTCGCGGCGTCGTTGCCGGTGCCGGTGGGCACGATCCCGAGGGGGATGCCGGTACCGGCGAGCTCTTGGACGGCGACGGCGACCGTGCCGTCGCCGCCGGCCGCCATCACCGCGTCGTGCGACGTCCATGTCGTCCTGTCGGGTCAGGGGAAAAGAGCGCGGCCGGAGCCGCGTGCAGGTGCTCGACCCATCATGCCGTGTCGCGAGATCGCGACATGTTCGGATCTCGGGAACGACTTCTCTTTCGTAACGTGGAACCATGAACATCTCCCGCCGCTGCGCCGCCCTGCCTCTCGTCCTCGTCTTGGGTGCGCTGAGTCTCACCGGCTGCAGCGTGAGCATCGCCGACCCCGCCACCGCGGCGCCCGCGGCGCCGTCGGCAGCCTTGACGCCCTCGCCCTCCGCATCTGGGCCGCACGGGGTCGTCGATCAGGAGCGCATGGCCCGTCTGCAGCGCACGCGCTGGACCGACGCCGTGACGCAGCACGTGGTGTGCGTGGACGGCGAGTACACGGTCGATCACAACGCCGATGCCACCGTCATCGACATCGCCGGGGATTGCCATGAGGTGACCATCGTCGCCGACGCGGCGACTGTGCTGCTACCCGCCGTCGACGAGCTGAACGTGGCGGGTGACGGCAACATCCTGATCCTCGCCTCCAGCCAGCAGGTCACGCTCGACGCCGACGCGGATGCCAACCTCGTCGGGTGGGAGTCAGGCACACCCGCCGTGAAGGACTCCGGCACCCTGAACGCCACGACGCCGATCTCCTGATCAGCACGATCCGCGGACGTCCTCAGACCCGCCGCGAATGCTCTTCGCGACCGATCAGAACGTCAGGGCCTTCTCGAGGATCGCGGCCTGTTCGCGCGCGTGCACCTTGGGGGAGCCGGTGGCCGTCGAGGCCGCGGCGGCACGCGAGATACGACGGATCGTGCGCCCGTGCAGGTGCTTGACCACCTCGAGAGCGATGAACGGCCACGCGCCCTGGTTCTCCGGCTCGTCCTGCACCCACACCAGCTGCGCGTTCGGATAGCGCTCGATCACGGCATTCAGCTGGTCGATCGGCGCCGGGTAGAGCTGCTCGAGACGCACGAGCGCGACCTGCGGGTTGGGCTTCTTGTCGAGCTCGGCCTTCAGATCCCAGTGGATCTTGCCGGAGTGCAGGAGCACCCGGGTGACGGCCGACGCGTCGATGTTCCGGTCATCGTCGAGCACGGGCTCGAAACGGCCGTTCGTGAACGCCTCGACGGGGCTCGTCGCGCCGCGCAGACGCAGCATCGCCTTCGGGGTGAAGACGATCAGCGGCCGGCGGGGGCGGGCATAGGCCTGACGACGCAGCAAGTGGAAATACGACGCCGGCGTCGACGGACGGGCGACCGTCATGTTCTCCTGTGCGCACATCTGCAGGTAGCGCTCGATGCGCGCCGACGAGTGGTCGGGTCCCTGTCCTTCGTACCCGTGGGGGAGGAGCAGGACGACGCTCGACTGCTGGCCCCACTTCTGGTCGGCGGCGGAGATGTACTCGTCGATCACCGACTGGGCGCCGTTGGCGAAGTCGCCGAACTGCGCCTCCCACAGAGTGAGGGTGTCGGGCCGCTCGACCGAGTAGCCGTACTCGAAGCCCATCGCCGCATACTCGCTCAGCAGGGAGTCGTAGACGTAGAAGCGTCCCTGGTTCTCCGACAGGTTCGCCAGCGGCAGCCACTCCTGGCCGTTCGCGCGGTCGTGCAGCACGGCGTGACGCTGCACGAAGGTGCCGCGGCGGGCATCCTGCCCGGCGAGACGCACGTTCGTGCCCTCCATGAGCACCGAGCCGAAGGCGAGCAGCTCGCCGAAGCCCCAGTCGATGAGGCCGTTGCGGCTCATCTCCAGGCGCTTGTCGAGCAGCTGCTGCAGCTTGTTGTGCACGGTGAAACCGTCGGGCTTGTTGACGAAGGCATCGCCGATCTGGTGGACGACCTCGAGCGACACCCCGGTCGTCTCGGGTTCGCCCACGGCCTGCTCCACGCCGCCGGTCGTCGCGGGAGAGACGATGCCCGTCGTTCCGGTCTCGGCCGCGTGCGTCTCGGCGAACGCGATCTCCAGGCGGTTCTGGAAGTCCTGCTTGGCCTTGTCGTATTCCTCTTCGGTGATGTCGCCGCGGCCGACGAGCGACTCGGTGTACAGGCGCCGCACGGAGCGCTTGGCCTCGATGAGGTTCGTCATGAGCGGCTGCGTCATCGACGGGTCGTCGCCCTCGTTGTGACCGCGACGGCGGTAGCAGACGAGGTCGATCACGACGTCGCGCTGGAACTGCTGGCGGTAGGCCACTGCGAGTTCCGCAACGCGCACCACGGCCTCGGGGTCGTCGCCGTTCACGTGGAAGATCGGCGCCTGGATGGTCTTCGCCACATCGGTCGCGTAGACCGAGGTGCGACCGTCTTGGGGAAGGGTCGTGAAACCGACCTGGTTGTTCACGACGACGTGCACGGTTCCTCCCGTGCGGTACCCGCGCAGCTGCGACATCTGCAGCGTTTCGACCACGACGCCCTGACCGGCGAACGCGGCGTCGCCGTGCACGAGGATCGGCAGCCAGGAGAAGGTGCCGATCGGCATCCGGTCCTGCTTGGCGCGCACGATGCCCTCGAGCACACCGTCGACGGTCTCGAGGTGCGAGGGGTTTGCGGCCAGATACACCGGCAGTTCCTCACCGGCGTCGGAGACGAAAGTGCCCTGGGTTCCCAGGTGGTACTTGACGTCGCCGGAGCCCGACTTCGACCCGATTGCGACCGAGCCCTCGAACTCTCGGAAGATCTGGCTGTAGGTCTTGCCCGCGATGTTGGTCAGCACGTTGAGGCGGCCGCGGTGCGCCATACCGATCGCGGCGCCGTCCAGGCCCGCTCCGGCCGCACCCTGCAGGATCTCATCGAGCAACGGGATCAGCGATTCGCCGCCCTCGAGGCTGAAGCGCTTCTGGCCGACGTACTTGGTCTGCAGGAACGTCTCGAACGCCTCGGCCTGGTTGAGCTTGTCGAGGATGCGCAGCTGCTCGTCGTGGCCGGGCTTCTGGTACTTCACCTCGACGTTGTCCTGGAACCACTTGCGCTGGGCCGGGTCCTGGATGTGCATGTACTCGATGCCGATCGTGCGGCAGTACGAGTCGCGCAGCACGCCGAGGATGTCGCGGAGCTTCATCAGCCGGCGCCCGCCGAAGCCACCGGTGACGAACTCGCGGTCGAGGTCCCAGAAGGTGAGCCCGTGGTTCTCGATCTCGAGGTCGGGGTGGGTGCGCTGGACGTACTCCAGCGGGTCGGTGTCGGCCATGAGGTGGCCGCGCACGCGGTAGGAGTTGATGAGCTCCTGCACGCGCGCGGTCTTGTCGACGCGCTCGGCGATGTCGACATTGATGTCGCCGGCCCAGTGGATGGGCGCGTAGGGGATGCGCAGGGCCGCGAAGATGCTCTCGTAGAAGCCGCGCTGGCCGGTGAGCAGCTCGTGCACGATCTTCAGGAACTCGCCTGAGCCGGCGCCCTGGATGACGCGATGGTCGTAGGTGCTGGTGAGCGTGATCGTCTTGCCGATGCCGAGCTCGACGAGGGTCTTCTCGCTCGAGCCCTGGAACTCGGCCGGGTACTCGAGGGCGCCGGCGCCGACGATGCAGCCCTGACCCTTCATGAGCCGCGGCACGGAGTGCACAGTGCCGATGCCGCCGGGGTTGGTCAGCGAGATGGTGGTGCCCTGGAAGTCGGCCGCCGTGAGCTTGTTTGCGCGCGCACGCTTGACGAGGTCTTCGTAGGCGGTGAGGTACTCGCTGAACGTGAGTGACTCGGCCTGCTTGATGGAGGGAACCATCAGCGCGCGCGTACCGTCGGGCTTGGGCAGGTCGATCGCGATGCCGAGGTTGATGTGCGCGGGCGCGACGACCGACGGCTTGCCGTCGATCTCGGCGTAGGAGACGTTCTGGCTGGGGAACGCCTTGATCGCCTGGATGAGGGCCCAGCCGATGAGGTGCGTGAAGCTCACCTTGCCGCCGCGCGTGCGCGACATGTGGTTGTTGATCACGATGCGGTTGTCGATCATGAGCTTCGCCGGCACCGTACGAACGCTCGTCGCAGTCGGGACGGTGAGCGACTCGTCCATGTTGGCCGCGAGCGTCTTGGGCATGCCGCGCAAAGGCGTGACCACGTCTTCGCGCGCGGCGGCGACGGGTGTTGCCTGATCGGCGCTCGGCGCCTGGGCGGGCACCGGCTGCGGCGATGCCGGGCGGGTGGTCGTGCGGGCGACGGGCTGCGAGCCGACGACGGGGATCGGCGCGGTCATCGGC
>CAUPYO010000191.1:0-5070 GCA_963515565.1 uncultured Microbacterium sp. | reverse complement strand
TTCGAGTCGCTCAACAACACCGGGATGAAGCTCACCCAGGGTGACCTTCTGCGCAACTACATCTTTATGAGACTCGGCCCGCGCGGTGAAGACGTGTACACGTCGGTGTGGCTTCCGATGCAGACGCTACTCACCTCCGCTGACCTTGAAGCGCTTTTCTGGATGGACATCACCTGGACGACGCCGGACGCCAAGCAGGGTGACATCTATGCGTTGCAGGAGGCGCGACTATCCCGCTTAACCGATGAAGAAGTCGAAGCCGAGGTACGCCGCTACGCGCGGCTCGCGGAGCTCGTGGCGCAGATACGCGATCCATCGCTGTGCCCCTACCGCGACGTGCGCGACCGGCTCGCGCGCCTTGATGCCTGGGGTTCGACCGCCGCAGATCCCCTTGTACTGCGGATTCTGAGCGCCCAGGAATCGGGAGGCGCCACGGAAGGCGACGCGGCAAGCGCACTCGCTGTGCTTGAGTCCTACTTCGTTCGTCGTTTGGTGGTGAACGCGCCACCGAACGCCTTGTCGCGGATCCTCCTCCGCGCAGCCAGCGACTTGGACCCAGCCGACCTCGCAGGATCCCTCCGCAAGTACCTCTCGACCGGGCGGAAGTTCTATGCAACCGATCGCCAGATCACGGAATCGGTCGTAGCAAAGCCGTTCTACTATTCGGGACGACCGGTGCAGCGGAAGACTCTTCTCACGTGGCTGGAGAAGCTTGATGCAGGCAAGGAGCCGGCGTCACTGACCTCCGCGACGATCGAACATGTGATGCCTCAGACTCTGACCGATGCATGGCGCGACGACCTCTCGCTGGACCTCGGTGAGTTTGCAGCGGTTGATGATCTTCATGAGGCCTACCTCCACACACTCGCCAACCTGACACTGACCGGCTACAACTCGGAGTTGAGCAATGCGCCGTTCACTTCGAAGCGCGCGCTCCTCGCGGAGAGCAACATCGCACTCAACAAGCCGATCGCTGCAGAGGAGTCATGGGGGCGGCGACAGATCCTCGGTCGCGGAGCAGTGCTCGCGCAGAGAATCTGCGACGAATGGATCGCGCCGCTCGCCGAGACCGATGTTGTCGAGTCCGGTGTCGCGTGGAAGCTGGCGACCGAGGTGATCGAGTCCATCCCCGAAGGACGCTGGACGACATACGGAAATGTCGCGACGATTGCCGGCACACATCCGGTTCCCCTCGGAGTGTTCCTCGGCAAGAACTTCGTCGCGAACGCATGGCGCGTGCTGCAAGCGGCGGGGACGGTTTCGCCTGGCTTCCGTTGGCCCTCGGATAGCCCCAACGACGGACGCGATCCCCATGACGTCCTGATCGAGGAGGGGGTGGAGTTCGACGCAGATGGACGCGCGGACCCCGAGAGCAGGCTCGAGGTCACCGATCTCGCCGAGCTCCTTGGAATGCCGATCGGTTCGTCAACCTCCGATGACGAACTCGATGATTCCGATGAGCGCGAAAGTGCGTATCTCGCACAACTGGCCACGAGGTTCACACCAGCGACCATCCATGGTGTGATCGAGGTGCTGCGAGCCTGGCGCGCCCTCGGCGGTTACGTCACGTTCGGCACTTCGAATGACATCGGCGCGTTCCTCCACGTGAGGGAGCCAGGATCCGCAACTCATGTCTGGCCCCTGGTCATCTACAGCTACGGCAGCATCGAGGTGGTCTTCCAATGGCTTGCGAGTCGTCCGCCCTTCGACGATGTGCGCACGCGCGACGAGCTCCGGAATCGCCTGAATCGAGCTCGGGGGGTCGCGATCGAGGATTCGAAGTTGAAAGTGCGGCCCACGTTCTCAGTGGACGTCCTCGCCGATCTCAGCGATCGGCGAAGTGTCGTCGACGCACTCGAGTGGTTCATGGAGGTCATGGGCGAACATGATCGCCTCGTACAGTCAGACTCTCCGGGCGAGCATGGGACGATCACCTTTACTCTCGACGGCGAACGCCGCGAGCTCTCCCGTGAGACGGTGATCGAGAGCCTTGAGGGCCGCGTTCCCGGGAACGTGCTCACGTACTGGGTGGACGTCGAGGGCGTGCACTGGCCGGTGAAGCAAGTGTTGTCGGTCGCGCTCGGTATCGAGACGAAGCAGTTTCAGTCGTGGGACGCGCGTCGACGACTGGAGGCTCTCGGATTCGAGGTCGGCCGCGCCTGAGATGTCGTAACGGCGTTCGGCGCCCATCGGTGCCATCGTTGACCGCTTCTCGCGTTCGCTCCGACAATCAGCCCACACAGCGGTGGGGCGCGGCGCAGTGCTCGTCGTCGAACGGCTGCTAAGCGACGCGCGCCAGCGCGGAGTCTGCAAGGAGTGAGCGGCGAGAACGGAGGTGCGACCGAGCGCTACACTCTCGGCGTCGGAGGGAGGCGCCCCTCGACCCCAACGCCAATTGACGACGTCTTCCGGCATCTGTCCACATCTGTCATCGGCCGCGTTGACGAGGCGCGAGCAGTGTTCGACACTGGCCCGATACTGACCAGCAACCCGGCGAAGCTCGGAGGTCGAAATGGGCAGCATCACCCCGTACGAATCGGCGAAGGGCCGCCGCTACCGCGTGCGCTATCGCAAGCCGGATCGCACTGAGGCTGAGAAGCGCGGCTTCACGACGATGCGCGAAGCGAAGCTGTATCTCTCGATGGTCACCGTGTCGAAGTCGAAGGGCGAATACATCGACCCGTCGTCGTCGCGGGTACCTGTCCGGATGTTCGCCGACAGCTGGCTGCGATCCAAGCAGCCGCCGATGTCGAAGCCCTCGTACTACATGACGCTCGAGCGGGCGTGGAAGAACCACGTCGCCCCGGTATGGGCCGACAGGGAGATCTCGTCGATCCGGCGCTCCGAGGTCCAGGACTGGGTGTCCGACCTCGCGTCGCGGAAGTCACGGACGGTCGTGCTCCGCGCGCTGGGGATCCTCGCCGGCGTCCTCGACGTCGCGATCGACGATCGTCGTCTCGCCAGCAATCCGGCTCGTCATGTGCGCAACCTTCCGCGCCACGGACCGGGCAAGCGTCGGGTCTACCTTTCGCACGACCAGGTGGCGACGCTGGCCGCGTGCTCGGCGTATCCGACGCTCGTCTACACACTGGCGTACACGGGCTTGCGCTGGGGCGAGGCGACAGGGCTGCGGGTGCGCAGCGTGAACCGGCTGCGTCGGCGTTTCGTCATCGAGGAGAACGCGGTGATGATCGCCTACGAGATCCACGTCGGCACACCCAAGACGCACGAGAAGCGCTCGGTCCCTTACCCCGAGCGCCTCGCGCCCATGATCGAGCAGGCGTGTGCCGGCAAGGGCCCCGAGGGGCTGCTCTTCGGCGATGGGGTCAACCACATGCGCAACTCGGGGGAGAAGGGCTGGTTCGCGAACGCGGTCCGCCGCGCGCAGGAGTTCGATCCGTCGATCCCGCGGGTCACTCCCCACGACCTCCGCCACACCGCCGCCTCGCTCGCGATCAGCTCGGGCGCGAACGTGAAGGCCGTGCAGCGGATGCTCGGCCACGCGTCGGCCGCGATGACGCTCGACACCTACGCCGATCTCTTCGACGACGATCTGGATGCCGTCGCGACGCGACTGAACGACCAGATGCCGCTGGTGGCTCTGCCGTCGGGTCCGCAGACCCGCTACGCCCGACCGCAGTAGTCGCCGAGAGCAGATTGCTCAGTATTTCGGCGAGGCACACGGCGCCCGAAATGCTCGATTTCGGCGTTCTGAGACGTCGCAAGTAGGCCCGTGAAGGGGGTCGTCGGCGCGCCCAGAGTTTCAGAATGCGGGCAAAAAACGGGCAAAAACGCCTTTTGCGTGGTCGGACCACAGAAGAAATCCCTGGTCAGAGGCAATAAAAGGCTGTGCCCCTGGAGGGATTCGAACCCCCGACCCGCTCCTTAGGACGGAGTGGCTCTTCCACTGAGCTACAGAGGCTGGCGCATCGATTCTAACCGGGCGGCGCCTGCGCACCGGCCCTACCTGACCCATCCAACGCCCACCTCAAGTACGGCGCGAGATGCTCGGAGTAGGCGACCGTCAGGTGCGTCTGGTCGTAGCGGATCGGCAGCGTGCCCGCGAACGCCGGGCACACCTCCTGCCAGCATGTGAACGCCAGCGCATCCACCACACGATCGCCAGACGCCGCCGCGGCGGCCGCCGTCGCCGCCTGCATGTCGCGCCATACGGGCGTGATGCTCGTCGCGCACGCATACGGCGACCCGACCCGCGTGTAGCAGTTGCCGAGTGGGGCGCCCTCCGGCGGCGCCTCGAGGTGGACGATGCGGCCCGGCATCCCGTACCGCGACATCTCGGCCGCCTCGGCCGCGATCAGCTCTGCCGCGCTCAGGTCGCGCCCGTCCGCCGTGCGCCCCAGCGTGTACGCGTTCGAGACGAGCACCGTCTCGGGATGGTCGGCGGCGATCATCGCGGCGACGTCGTTCTTGCGCTGCGTGCACGCCTGCATCACCGCGGGGTCGTCGTTCTGCACCAGCACGTCGGTGAAGCGGCATCCGTAGAGCCCAACCGTGGTGACGCGGATCGCTCCCCCGCTCTGCTCGGCGAGCGCCTTCAGCGCCGGCGCGTACGCCATCGCAGTCGAGTCGCCCACGAGGTACAGGTGCCGCGGAGCATCACCGCTCCCCCACGTGCACGCGGCGGCATCCGGCTGCGGCGTCGGCGCGAAGCAGTCGTGCGCGGGATTCGCTCCCGAGGACTGCGCCATCACCTCGTCGATCGACGGGTGCAGTTCGGGCCAGCTCGTCGCGGCGGCCGCCGCCGCGAGATCGACCTGCAGCGCCGCCGTGGGATCCTCGATCGGGGGCGGACTCTCCTGCTCGACGCCGGCGACCGGGGCTGCTGCCCGCGGCTGCTGCATCTGCACGGTCAGCACACCCAGCAACACCGCCGCCACGAGCCCCGCCGACGCGAGCGCGATCTGCGTGCTGAACCGCTCGCGCCACGCATCCATCGCCCGTCCGGCCGGTTCGGCAGCATGCACCGGCGTCGCGGGCGGGGCCACGACGGGCGGCGCCGCCCGCGGTTCGGGCTCGACGACCACAGGCGGCGCGGATGCCGTCAGCACC
>CAUPYO010000190.1:0-5103 GCA_963515565.1 uncultured Microbacterium sp. | reverse complement strand
TCACGATGAGCGCTCGGCACGCCGGCTCGGCGCTGCGCAGAGCGGATGCCGCGGCGATCCCGTCAATTCCGGGAATCTCGATGTCGTGCTGCGCCACATCCGGCGCTGTGCGCACTGCGGCCGACACGACCTCATCGCCGCGACCGACTTCGGCGACGACCTCGATGTCGGGCTCGAGTCCGAGCAGCGCCGAAAGGGCTCCCCGCACGAGAGCCTGGTCGTCGGCGATGAGCAGGCGGATCACAGCGCGACCCGCAGCAGGAAGCCGCCCAGTTCGCTGCGGCCCAGCGTCAGGCGACCCCCGGCCGCTTCGACGCGCTCCCGCAGGCCGATCAGTCCGCTGCCCGCCGCGGCGGTGTCGGATGCCGGTCCCACCCCGTCGTCCTCGATGCTCACGCTGCGGCCATCCAGGCGGACGCGGCATCGTGTGGCGTGAGCGTGGCGGATCACGTTGGTCACGCCTTCGCGGACGATCCAGCCCGCCAGCTCCCGCCGCTCGGTGGGTACGTTCTCGGTGGCGGTGGGTAGTTCGGCGGCGATGCCCGCGGCATCCAGTGCCGCGCGTGCCGCGGCGAGCTCACCGGCCACACTGACCCCGCGGTAGCCGGCCACGGTCGTGCGCACATCGGCCAGTGCTCCGCGGGCGAGAGCCTCCACCTCTGCGATCTCGGCCCGCGCCCGCGCCGGATCGGCGTCGATGAGGCGCCCGGCCAGCTCGGTCTTCACCGTGATCACCGTGAGGGAGTGCCCCAGAATGTCGTGCAGGTCGCGCGCGACGCGGCTGCGCTCGCGTTCGACAGCCATCTCGGCCATCTGATCGCGCGTGGCCCGCAGGGCATTCATGGCCGCGATGTTGCGGCCGAAGGCGGCCATCATCGCCGAGATCGACACGATCGCGACGGGGAGCCAGACGATGCTCTCGGTCCACCCGTTCTGCATCGCGCCCGTGACGATGGCAAACGCTCCCAGGGCGATCAACGTCACCCATGTGGTCGGAAAGGACACCACCGCCATGCCGATCATGACGCCGACGTACGCCCACGTTCCTCCCACTCCCCACCCGAGCCACGGAAAGAGTGAGAACGAGAACACGAACAGCCACAGGGCGGGCAGGAGCCGTCGGTTGCGAGAGAGCGACCACGAGAGGGGCACGCCCATGAAGAACGAGGCCATGAAGACGACCAGGATGGCGATCGCCGCGGCGGCCGGCCCGGGCCCGTCGGAGGCGGCGACGACGTCGGGGATGATCTGGAGAAACCAGATCAGCGAGAACGTCGCTCCGAGGTACCAGCGTCGTGCGCTGCGGGAGGTCACGATCTCGCGGAAGGAGCGTTGCGGGAACGCCGCGGGGCCGAGCAGGTCTCGCCAGCCCGGCCCCTCGCGTCCTTCGGCGCCCATCGTGCTCATGTCGATCACTGTACGGCGCGGCCGCTCACACGCGCTTCGTGTCGCGCCGGAACGCCCACGTTGTGCCCGCGACCAGAAGCGCCAGCCAGATCAGGGCGTTCACGAGCCACATGATGTCGAAGCTCTCGCCGGTCAGCGGCGAGCGGGCCAGTTCGCCGATGCCGTAGACCGGAGTGAACTTCGCGATCGTTTGCATGAAGTCGGGCATGCTGCTGAGCGGGTAGAACAGGCCGCCGAGAAACGAGAAGAAGACGACGATGAGGCTCGTGACCTGGGCCGCGTTCTCGCTGGGCATGAGATAGCCGACGAACAGTCCGAGCGTGGTGAACACGGCGCTGGCGAGCAGCCAGCCGACCAGACCCGTGACGATCCACTGCGCGACACTGAGCTGGATGCCGCTGATCGCCCCGGCCGCATACGTTGCCACCACGGCGAGCAGGCCGAGCACCATGCCCGCAATCATCTTCGTGAGGATGTTGACGAGCGGGTTCAACGGCGTCAGTCGCAGCTGTCGGCTCCAGCCCTGCGTGCGCTCGAGGGCGACGGCAGCGCCGGTCTGCGTGGCCGACATCATCGCGCCGTACATCGCCATCGACACCATGATGTAGGCACCGATGGAGGCGCCGCCCGCGGCCAGTGGTGTGCCCGTGAGTGGTTCATCGCGCAGGGGCGATCCGATCAGCACGTACATCACGATCGGGAAGGCCACCGTGAAGAAGAGTGTGCGCCGGTTGCGCAGACGCCGCTTGAGCTCGATGCCGAGGTAGGTCAGGTTGAAGCCGCCCAGTGGCGGCACGCGCCGGTCGAGCGTCACGCGGTCGGTTGCCGTGGATGCGGTGCTCATGCGGATGCTCCTTCGGAGGTGAGAGCGAGAAACACGCTCTCGAGGTTCTGTGCGGTGATCTCGACGTCGCGGGCGACGGTTTGGGTGAGGAGGTGGCGGGCCACGGCATCCGAGTCCTTCGTGTGGATGATGACGCGGTCGCCGGCGAACTCGACGTCGTCGACGCCGGGGAGGGCCGCGAGGCCGGTGGGGTCGGCGTCGGGAAGCGTGGCGCGCACGATGCGGCCCGACACGAGATTCTTGATTTCGGAGGTCGAGCCGTCGGCGACGATGCGCCCGCGGCTCATGAGCACGATGCGGTCGGCGTATTCGTCGGCTTCGTCGAGGTAGTGGGTCGCGAACAGCACGGTGCGTCCGCGTGCGGCGTCGGTGCGGATCGCGTTCCAGAACGCTCGCCGCCCCTCGACGTCCATGCCGGTGGTCGGCTCGTCGAGGATGAGCAGTCCCGGGTCGCTGAGCAGCGCCATCGCGAACCGCAGGCGCTGCTGCTGGCCTCCGGAGCAGAGCCCCACGCGCCGATCGGCGATCTCGGTGATGCCCGCCCGTTGCATCACCTCTTCGATCGGCCGGGTGTCGGCGAACAGGCTCGCCGTCAGCGCAAGCGTTTCGCGAACGGTGATGTCCTTGAGCAGGCCGCCGGTCTGCAGCACCGCCGAGACCAGGCCGTGCGAGATCGCGGCGCGCGGGCTCTCACCGAAGACGCGCACCGCACCGCTGTCGGGGTCCGACAGCCCGAGGAGCATGTCGATCGTCGTCGTCTTGCCGGCACCGTTGGGGCCGAGGAAGGCGACGATCTCGCCGGGGCGCACCCGCAGATCGACGTTTTCCACTGCCCGGACCGCGCCGAAGCTCTTCTGCAACCCGGCGGCATCCACCGCGAGGATTCCCTGGTATTCGTCCATGACATCGACTCTGCCGGTGAGCGGGAACGCATGCCGCTCACGCCCGTCATGACTGTTCCGTGACATTCGTCACAGCCGTCGGCGGCCGAGAAATCGGGCGTCGCACGTGGTGGTCGTGAGTTTCATTCTCGTTACAAATCCCGAGATCGCACGGCGGATCCGGACCGTGCGCGACAAGATAGCGACTTGGGCCCCGCCTTCCCGGTGGGGCCGACCGACTCACAGCAGAGGTAGTACACATGGCACTGCACTTCACTTCCGGGGCAACCCCTCGGGGCCGCGTCGGACTGGCCGCCGGCGCGCTCGCCGTCTCCGCCTTGCTCCTGGCCGGTTGCGCCGGCGGAGCTTCCACGGGCGGCTCGACGGGCGCCGCGGCCTCCGGCCCGATCATCGTCGGAACGACCGACAAGGTCACCACGCTCGACCCGGCCGGCTCGTACGACAACGGCTCGCTCGCCGTGCAGACGCAGGTCTTCCCGTACCTGGTCAACACCGACTACAACTCCAACAAGGTCGTTCCCGACCTCGCCGAGTCGGCGGAGTTCACCTCGCCCAACGAGTACACGGTCAAGCTGCCGGCCGGTCTGAAGTGGGCCAACGGCCACGACCTCACCTCGTCGGATGTGAAGTTCTCGTTCGACCGCAACCTCAAGATCGCCGACCCCAACGGCGCCTCGAGCCTGCTCTACAACCTCGACAGCGTCTCGACGCCCGACGCGACCACCGTCGTGTTCAAGCTGAAGACCGACAACGACCAGGTCTTCCCGTTCATTCTGACCTCCTTCCCCGGCGCCATCGTCGACGAAGAGGTCTTCTCGCCCGACGCGCTCACGCCCGACCAGGACATCGTGAAGGCCGACGCCTTCGGCGGTCCGTACTCGGTCACCAAGTGGGACTTCAACAAGACCGTCGAGTTCACGCCCAACAAGAACTACAAGGGCCTGCTCGCCGCCCCGGGCAACTCGAGCGTCATCCTCAGCTACTTCTCCGAGTCGTCGAACCTGAAACTCGCGGTGCAGCAGGGCGACGTCGATGTGGCGTACCGCAGCCTGTCGTCCACCGATGTCGCCGATCTGTCGGGCAACGACAAGGTCAAGGTCGTCGAGGGTCCCGGCGGCGAGATCCGTTACATCGTGTTCAACTTCAACACGCAGCCGTTCGGCGCGACGACCGCCGAGGCCGACCCGGCCAAGGCGCTCGCCGTCCGTCAGGCCGTGGCCGACCTGGTCGACCGCAAGACGATCTCCGACCAGGTCTACAAGGGCACCTACACCCCGCTGTACTCCTACGTTCCGGCCGGATTCGCGGGTGCGCCCGACGCGCTGAAGGGTCTCTACGGCGATGGCAACGGTGGCCCGAGCGCCGACAAGGCCAAGGCGGCCCTCGCCGCGGCCGGCGTCGCGACGCCCGTCACGCTGAGCCTGCAGTACAGCCCGGACCACTACGGTCCGTCGTCGGGTGACGAGTACGCGCTGGTCAAGCAGCAGCTCGAGAAGGACGGTCTCTTCAAGGTCGACCTCCAGTCGACCGAGTGGGTGCAGTACTCCAAAGACCGCACCGCCGACGTCTACCCCGCGTACCAGCTCGGCTGGTTCCCGGACTACTCCGACGCCGACAACTACCTGACGCCGTTCTTCCTGGAGAAGAACTTCCTGGGCAACCACTACGTCAATAAGGACGTCAACGACCTGATCCTCCAGCAGGCCGTAGAGCCGGATGCCGCGAAGCGCACCTCCGACATCGAGCAGATCCAGGCGCTCGTCGCCAAAGACCTGTCCACCGTCCCGCTGCTGCAGGGCGCTCAGGTCGCGGTGACCGGTGCGGACGTCAAGGGTGTCACCCTCGACGCGTCGTTCAAGCTCCGCTTCGCACCGATCACGAAGTAACCCACTGCGGGCGTTTCGACTCGACGCTTGGCGCTTCGCTCAACGACCGGGGGCACCTTTCCCC
>CAUPYO010000189.1:0-5132 GCA_963515565.1 uncultured Microbacterium sp. | reverse complement strand
GTTTCATGCGGTGCAGCAGCCACTGCGACTTCTCGCCGTCGCCCGACGTGCGGACGAGGGCGATCCGCACCTGCCCGAGCGGACCGTCGGGGCGGCCGGTGAGCGTCGCGATCACCTCGTCGTCGCGCCACTTCTCGACGGCGATGGCGCCGGTGTCCCAGACGGTCATCGTCCCCGCGCCGTATTCGCCCGCCGGAATGGTGCCCGAAAAGGTGAGGTAGTCGAGCGGGTGCGGTTCGGTCATGACCGCGAGGTGGTTGCGATCCGGTGTCGACGGGATGCCGCGCGGCACCGCCCAGCTTACGAGCACCCCCTCCCGCTCCAACCGCAGGTCGTAGTGCAGCCGCGACGCGTGGTGCTCCTGAATCACGAACCGCAATGATTCGCCCGAACCGCCACGGTTCGACCGTGCGGAAAGTATCGGCTCGGGCGAATCCTTGCGGCTCGCGGTGGGGCGGGGAGGGTGGGAAGCGGCGGGAAAGGGTTCGGGCGTGGCGCCGGGCGTGCGCTTGGAGACGTAGGGGGCGAGGGGGTCGGGGGTCACCGGGGCGAGCGGCGCGAGGAGGTCGCCGTCGGCGGCACGCTCGAGCACGTCGTCGAGGAGCAGATGGCGCAGGTCCGGGTCGTCGAGTTCCGCCCACGTCCGCGGGGCCGCGACGGTCGGACGCGCCCGCCCGCGCAGCGAGTACGGTGCGATCGTCGTCTTGGCGGCGTTGTTCTGACTCCAGTCGACGAAGACCTTGCCGGGCCGGGCCGCCTTGCTCATGGCACTGACGACCAGCTCGGGGTCGTCGGCCTCGAGGGCCCGCGCCAGCTCTCGCGCGAAAGCCGAGATCTCGTCGCTGGTGCGGGAAGCGTCGAGCGGCGCGTACAGGTGGATTCCCTTCGACCCGCTCGTCACCGGCAACGGTGCCATTCCCATATCCGACAGGATGTCGCGCGCACGGCGTGCCACTTCGGCGCACTCGGCCAGACCGACCCCGGGACCGGGGTCGAGGTCGAGCACGAGGCGGTCGGGATAGCCGCGACCGCCGCTGTCGAAGCGCCACTGCGGAGTGTGCAGCTCGAGGCTCGCGACCTGCGCGAGATAGACGAGCCCCGCGACGCTGTCGACGAGCGGATACTCTTTGGCGCCGCCGGAGTGGTCGATCGCGTGTCGCGGCATCCATTCGGGTGCGCCGGCTTCGAGGTCTTTCGCGAAGAACGGCGGCTCGCCGGTGCCCTCGGGCCAGCGCAGCCGCGTCACCGGGCGACCGGCCAGGTGCGGGAGCAGCAGCGGGGCAATGCGCGAGTAGTAGTCGATGACCTCGGCTTTGGTGGTGCCGGTCTCGGGATAGAGCACCTTGTCCAGATTGCTCAGACGCAGGCGGCGACCGTCGACCTCTACGACCTGCGCTGCGTGTGCCATGGCGCCAGGCTAACGTCCAGCCCCTGGCGCGGGGGTGCACGAGCCGGTTGGATGGGCCCATGAGAGCGATCTGGAAGGGCGCGTTGACCTTCGGTCTGGTGAACGTGCCGGTGAAGGTGTATTCGGCGATCGAAGACCACGACGTGCCGCTGCACCAGGTGCACGCCGCCGACGGGGGGCGCATCCGATACCAGCGCATCTGCGAGCTCGACGGGGAGGTCGTGCCGTACGCCGAGATCGACAAGGCGTACGACGACGGAGATCGCACCGTCGTGCTCACCGCCGACGACATCGCATCGCTGCCGTCCGAGCGCAGTCGCGAGATCGAGGTGGTCGAGTTCGTCCCGAGCGATCAGATCGACCTGCTGACTCTCGACCGCCCGTACTACCTCGAGCCCGACTCGACGTCGCCGAAGGCCTACGTGCTGTTGCGCAAAACACTGGAGCAAACCGACCGCACCGCGGTGGTGCGCTTTTCGCTGCGGCAAAAGACCCGTCTTGCGGCGCTGCGCGTGCGCGGCGACGTGCTGGTGCTGCAGACCCTGCTCTGGGCCGACGAGGTGCGCGAAGCGTCGTTTGCGGCGCTCGACGAGCCGGTCAAGATCTCGGCGAAGGAGCTCGAGCTGTCGGCATCCCTCGTGGAGAGCTTCTCGGCCGACTTCGACCCCGACCAGTTCGTCGACGAGTACCAGCAGGAGCTGCGGACCCTGATCGACGCGAAGCTCGAGAAGGGCGACGCGCTCGATACGTCCGAGACCTTCGGCGAGAGGTCGGAGAAGGATGCCGGGGGCGAGGTGATCGACCTGATGGCGGCGCTCAAGGCGAGCGTCGAACGCAGCCGAGCAGCCCGCGCAGACAACGAAAAGGTGGCCCCGCCCAAGAAGGGCAAGGCCACCAGAGCGTCGTGAGGGAAGGGTTACTCAGACGGCGGGTGCGTCGTCTTCGAGCGGCTCGACCGTCTCGGGGGTGAGGCCGGCGGCGTTCTCCTGCTTCACCTTGCGGCGCTCCGAGAAGTAGTGCCAGATCGTGACCAGTGCCGTGCCGCCGACGGCGGCGAGCAGGATGAGGTCGATGTAGTTCTCGACGAACGTCGCAACCGGCGGGATGAAGCCGATGACGTAGCCGAACATCGTGAGGCCGAAGCCCCACAGCACGGCGCCGATGAGGTTGTACAGCGTGTACTTGCGCCACGGCATGTGGCCGACACCGGCGGCGACGGGCGCGAACGTGCGGACGATCGGCACGAAGCGGGCGAGGATGACGGTGAGTCCGCCGTACTTCTCGAAGAACGCGTTGGTGCGCTCGACGTTCTTGCGGCTGAAGAGGCCCGATTCCTTGCGTTCGAACACCGCCGGGCCGCCCTTGTGACCGATGAAGTAACCGACTTCACCGCCGACGAATGCCGCGAGGCCGATGAGCAGCGCCACCCACCAGACGTTGACGCCGAATATCCCGTGCGGAGCCGTCGCCGTCGAGTGCGACAGCAGGCCCGAGATCACGAGGAGGGTGTCGCCCGGCAGGAGGAAGCCGACGAGCAGACCCGTCTCGGCGAAGACGATGAAACAGACCACCAGCAAAGCCCACGGACCCGCGTTCTGAATGATCGCGGCGGGGTCGAGCCAGGGGATGAGGGCGAGAGCGTGCACAGAGTTCCCGTCGGTAGATCGGCGGTGGAGATCCGCTCGACAGAGCGGTAGCGGTCAGTCTATCGGGGCGCATCCCGAGTGATTCCGGTGAATCGGCTGATCAATCCGCGGATCGACGGACGACCCGATTCCGTGCGGAAGGTGGGACTTGAACCCACACGCCCGAAGGCACAGGAACCTAAATCCTGCGTGTCTGCCAATTTCACCACTCCCGCGGAACGGCCAGTCTATCCGGCGGCGTCGACCGTCTCGGGGGTGTGGGTGTCGCTGAGGGACGCGACGCGCGGGCGACCGCCCACGATCCAGTAACCGAGTCCGACGACGATGGCGCCGCCGACGAGGTTGCCGAGCCCGACCCACAGCATGTTGTTGGCGAAGAGTCCGGTTCCGGTACGCGGAGTCGCGGGTTCGGGCGACGACGACGATCGTCCCGCCCGTCGCACCGCCATCAGGGACCGCAGCAACGACACGATCGTCTTACCCGACCGGATCGCGCCCTCGAAGATGTTCACACGGACCTTCGACTGCCGCAAGGACCGCATCTGCTGCGGGCCGAGCACCTCAGACCGTTCCGACTCGGCGACGTCAGGCATCTTCGTGCAGCCCCAGTTCGAGGATCAGGTTCATCAGCATCGACTCGGCCTCAGCGACACCCTCGTCGTCGTCATGGATCAGCTCACGCGCATCCTTCAACGCGATCGACGCGGCACGATGCAGGTTCAGCAGGTCACCCGTCGGCGGACGGTCCAGCGTGCGCTCCGCATACGTGTTCTCCTTGCCGCCGAAGCTGAACGCGAGGAACGGCTGATCTATCGCCACGAGATGATCCGCAGCCTTCGACATCAGCTCGTCGATCAGCTCCAGACGACGCACCTTCAGATCGTGCGCACGAGCCGCCGTCGCCGACGCGGTCTGGTTCGCACGGTCGAACGTCAGCCCCTCATCCCGAGCGATCGCCGACACCGACGATGGGGCGATCTGTAGCTCACGCGCGATCGCGTTGCGACGCATGCCCCCGGTGATCAGCTCAATCGCGCGCACGTACGTCGGCCTCGACCGGGCGACCTTGGGCCATGGGATCACCTCGATCGTGCGTCGCCTGGACGCGGTCACGAACGGCTTGTGGCCGATGTCAGGGCAGTGAGGGAGACTTGGAGCGCTCGGGCGTGGGTCCTCGGCAGATTGGGGCGGAACGTATGGCATCTGTCGAGGATGAAGCTTTCGAGACTCTGATGAGGGAGATCAAAGCGAGCGCAGAGCGCATCCCGCAGGCTGCGCTGCACGAGACCAGCCGTGCATCAGCATTGCGCGACCTATCGGCGGCTTTCCGTCACCTGCGCGGTGGTCAGCAGCCCGGCGGCGTCCACATAGATGGCAAGTAAGGCTGATTGATGGGTCTGCTGCACGGATAGGTGACAGGGGTTAGTCAGGCCGCGAGGGCCACGGTTTTGGTCATCATGGTCTCGAACTCGACAGGCGTCAAACGGCCGAGGCGGTCTTGCCTGCGGCGTCGGTGGTAGGTCCGTTCAATCCAGGTGACGATCGCGATGCGCAGTTCCTCGCGGGTGGTCCAGGAGCGTCGGTTGAGGACGTTCTTCTGCAGCAGGCTGAAGAACGATTCCATAGCGGCGTTGTCGCCCGCGGCACCGACTCTGCCCATCGATCCGATCATGCGGTGACGGGCCAGGGCGCGAATTGTTTTCCGGGAGCGAAATTGACCGGATTCAACCGGTCGTTGCAACACCGGTCAGTTGGAGCAACAGTAGCTGCTCGTTGAATGCCTCAGCGGGAGTTCTCCACGCGAGCGTTTTGCGGGGTCGGGTGTTTAAGGCGTGCGCGACGGCTTCGATCTCCTCGGCCGACCATCTGGAGAGGTCGGTACCCTTGGGGAAGTACTGGCGGAGGAGCCCGTTCGTGTTCTCGTTGGTGCCGCGCTGCCAGGGCGACTGTGGGTCGGCGAAGAACACCGGGATGCCCGTCTCGACGCGGAACTGGGCGTGCGCGGACATCTCCTTTCCTCGATCCCAGGTCAGTGATTTGGTCAGCTGCGTGGGAAGCATCGACATGGTGTCCGCGAG
>CAUPYO010000188.1:0-5140 GCA_963515565.1 uncultured Microbacterium sp. | reverse complement strand
GTCCCGTCGAGCAGCGCGCGAACATAGCGGCTCATGTCGCCGATCGTCGATCGGATGCCGCCCGCCGGCGCGAAAGCACCGATCGACCATGCGTCCTGGGGAATGCCCGTCGCCGAGTAGCCGACGGTGGGCGCGCGCAGCTCGCGGTTGTAGAGCACGATCCGACTGTGGCGCATCTGCAGCGGGTCGAAGATGCGGGTCTGCACGAGGTCCGTGTAGCTGAGTCCGGCCCTGGCGGCCAGGGCCTGTCCGAGAAGCGACATCCCGAGGTTCGAGTACTGGAAGTGGCCAGGGCTCACGAGCTGCTGTCGTGCCGCCTGTTCGAGGAGGTCGTCCACCGTGCCGCGGAACGGGTTGCGGTTCGTGATCGTGTCGAGAATCACGCGCGGCGTCGTCGCGTCGTCGAGGCGGGGCAGGCCGGAGTGATGATTCGACAGGCTCGACAGGGTCACGTCGCCGGCCGGGGTTCCCGCCAGCGCGGGGAAGACGGCCGCCAGACGTTCGTCGCTCGCGACTTCGCCGCGTTCCAGGGCGATCGCGAACAGACTGCCGGTGATCGTCTTCGTCAGAGAACCGATCTCGTACTCGGTGTCGTCATCTGCTCCGAAGCCCGCCGTCCGCGAGGAGGGGGATGCCGCGAGGTCCACGTATGCGACACTCACCCGGTCGAGGGCGCCCCCTTCTCGGGCCACCTGGTCGACGCTTCGTGCGAGAGCCACATCACCGCTCGTGTTCGGCTGAAGGTGCGGCGAGGGGGGAGTCGCGAGAAGCCCGATGGTGAGTACCGCCGCGGCGGCGATCGCGGCAGCGGCGATGCGGAGTGGTCTGGCCCTGTTCATGCCTCCATCGCATCAAGCCTGCGTTCGCCGCAGAAGTGCCCTGATGTCACCGCGAACCATGACAATCTGCACGGTCGACAGTGACAGCGGGGCACTTCTGCGCCCTCTCGGCATCCGTTGTGATCGAAGGACACCTCGCGGAGTCCGACTCCGCCCTCACGGAAACGAGAACCCTGTGCGCAAGCCTCTGAAGGTCACCCTCCTGACGGTGGGGGTCATCATCGCGCTCCCCGTCGTGGCCCTCACCACGACATCGATCGTCAACGTCGTCGCAACCAGCTCCGAAGCGTCGGCGATCACGTCCTACGGACAGCGCGTGAGCGTCGACGGCAAACAGATGAATGTGGTCGACAGCGGTGCCGGCCCTGACACGATCGTCCTCCTCCCCGGTCTCGGCACCGCTGCACCCGGCCTCGACTTCCAACCGCTCATCACGGCGCTCAGCGCCGCGCATAGAGTCATCGCGGTGGAGCCGTTCGGCACGGGACTGAGTGATCAGACTTCCGCTCCTCGTACGGCGGAGAACATCGCCCGGGAGGTCCATGAGGCGCTCCAGCAACTCGGCGTGACGCGCTATGTCCTCATGGGTCACTCGATCGCCGGCGTCTATGCCCTTCAGTACAGCGCCCTGTATGCCGACGAGCTCGTCGCGTTCGTCGGGATCGACAGCAGCGTCCCGAATCAGCCCGGATCGGACACGCCCGTTCCCACTGACGGGCTCGTCGCTCTCCGTGACCTCGGCATCCTCCGCGTCGTTGCAGCAGTGTCCGGCGACGCCTACGCCGGAAAGCCCTACGACGAGAAGACGAAAGAGCAGATGCGGCTGCTGAGCACGAAGAACTCCACCCAGCCGACAATGCTGGACGAAATGAACCGGTCAGCCGAGAACTTCGCGTCGGTCGCCGACCTCGCTTTCCCGCGGTCGCTGCCCGTGCTGCTCTTCGTCATCTCGGACGATGCCGACGTCACCGGATGGATCCGGCTTCACGAGGAGCAGGCGGCGGGCGTCGAGCGCGGTCGTGTCGTCGTCCTCAACGGCGAGCACTATCTGCACCACACGCGTTCGGCGGAGATGGCCTCCGAGACCACGGCCTTCCTCGAATCGCTGTCGGTACGCTGACGTCATGGGAGAAGGAGGGGCATCACCTGCGCGGGCGGGCACGGATCTTCGACGGATGCGCGGCGTGACCACCGTCTCACTGACGGCCTTCGTCCTCATCGGCGGGTTCCTTCAGATCGTGCTCGGTGTGGATGCCGAGGGCGGACCCCGTCTCGTGGTGCTCCTCCTCCCCACGGTCGCGTCCGTCGGCCTCGCGCTCGCGTTGATCCCGTCGCTGCTGAGGTCCCCGGAAGACGAGCGGTCGGGGTTGCCGCTCGCGCTCGTGCTCGTGGCCGTCGCCGGGCTGACCTGGACTCTGGCGATGGTGACGCCCTTCGCGGGATGGGTCTGGGGATTCATGCTGGCGGTGGCGGGCGGAATGCTCAGTTGTGTCGTCTCGGGCTGGTGGCGTGCCGCAGTCCTCGTCGGCACGGTCGGGATGCTCGCCCTCGGAGTGGCCGCGTCGGTGTGGGCGCCGTCCGCCTCCCCTCCTCCTTCGCCGGCCACCGAGGCGGCGGGCTCGCTCGTCATCATCGGCACACTCGTGCTGATGACGTTCAGTCCTCTCAGCACCGTGTGGGTGTTGCGCGTCGCTCTGCGCCTCGACGACGCGCGGCAGACGTCGGCCGAGCTCGCCATCGCCACAGAACGACTGCGGTTCGCCACCGACCTGCACGACATCCAAGGTCACCATCTCCAGGTGATCGCCCTGAAAGGCGAGCTCGCTGAGCGGCGCCTCTCCGCCGGTGACACAGCTCTCGCGGCGCGGGAGCTGTCGGATATCCGGAGCCTGGCGCGGACGGCGCTCGAAGACACCCGCGCCGTCGTCAACGCCTACCGCACCGTCACCGTCGCGGTGGAAGCGCGCAATGCCGCGGAGGTTTTGCGATCGGCCGGGATCGACTGCACCGCACGCATCGACGCTCCCGCTCTCCCACACGAAATCGGCACCGTCTTCGCCGTCGCGATCCGTGAGGCGACCACCAACATCCTGCGACACAGCGCCGCGACGGTGGCATCCTTCGATCTCGCCCGCTCCGCGTCGGGCGGCTACCGACTCACCGTCACCAACGACGGCGCATTCGCACCCCGGCACGGCGGAACGGGCATCGCCGGCCTGGTGGACAGGGCGGTCGCGTGGGATGGCACTGTCGAGGCCGAGCACGCAGACGGCGTGTTCACTCTGACGGTCACGGCTCCCGCGGCCGCGCGGCGCGCACTGAAGGAGGAACGATGATCAGGGTTCTGATCGCGGACGACGAAGAGTTGATCCGCGGGGCGCTGGCAGCGCTGCTGTCTCTCGAACCCGACATCGAGGTGGTCGCCGACGTCGCTGACGGTCGAGCCGCCGTCGACATGACTCTCCACCACCGACCCGACGTGGCCCTCTTCGACCTCGAAATGCCGATCATGGACGGGATCGAGGCGGCGAGCGCACTGCCGTCGGCGGGAGCGCAGGTCATCATCGTGACCAGACATGCCCGGCCGGGCACGTTGAAACGCGCACTCGCGGCGCATGTCCGCGGTTTCGTCCCGAAATCGACCCCGGCATCCGAACTCGCCGACATCATCCGCTCCGTGGCTTCGGGCGAAAGGTACATCGACTCCCGGCTCGCCGCGGCGGCCCTCACCGAAGAACAGAGCCCGTTGACCGCCCGTGAAACCGATGTGCTCCGGCTCACGAATGAGGGCCTGGCCACCAAACACATCGCCCGAACGCTGGGGATCGCCCACGGCACTGCCCGCAATCACCTCTCCTCAGCCATCGCAAAACTCCATGCCACGTCGAGGGTCGCTGCCGCCCAACGGGCAGAGCAGCACGGCTGGATCTAGAGACCGACGAGGAAGGCGGAGCGTGGCCCGCTTCTGAGGTTGTCCTCATGGTGCCGTGGAAGGCTGGTCACCGTCGGAGTGCCTGCATCGCAGGATGGTCGAGCGATGTGGAAGAGTGCGGAATGGGTGCGGAATCGATGAGCAGGTCCGAGGCGAGGGCAGGCAAGCGTGAGGCGAAGCCCACTCGGGCCGACACCAGGCAGTCGCAGCATCTGGAGGCGATTGCCGCCGCGAAGGCCGCGCTGCCGGCCCTTGATGACGCGGCGCTCGCAAGCACCGGTCTGACGGCGACGCAGGTCGCCGCGCGCCAGCGCGTCGGTCTCGACAACATCTCACCGGATCACTCGAGCCGCACGGTAGGACAGATCCTTCGTGGGAACCTCTTCACCCTCTTCAATATCGTGCTCGGCATCTGCCTCATCGTCGTGCTTGCAGTCGGCAACTGGCGGGACACGCTGTTCGGGGTGATCCTGATCGCGAACATCGTGATCGGGGTCACGCAGGAGTACCGTGCGAAGCGCACCCTCGACCGTCTGGCGGTGCTCAATGCTCCGCACGCCCGTGTCCTCCGTGACGGGCAGGTGCAGGAGATCGCGGTCGAGGAGGTCGTGTACGACGACGTGTTGGTGCTGCGGGTCGGCGACCAGATACCGGCCGATGCGGTGCTGCTGCGTGTGGAGGGTCTGGAAGTGGACGAGTCGCTCCTCACGGGGGAGTCCGACCCGATCGACAAGGTGCCCGGCGACCGGGTGCTCTCGGGCTCCGCGGTCGTCGCGGGCTCCGGCGCGGCCCGGGTGGATCGGGTGGGCGCCGAGTCGTTCGCGTCTCGCATCACGGCGGAGGCGAAGCGCTTCTCGTTGGTCTCCTCCGAAATCCGTACGTCGATCAACCGCATCGTCCTGTACGTGACGTGGGCCCTCGTCCCGATCATCCTTCTGATCGTCAACAGCCAGATGCAGGCGGGCGGCGGCTGGCATAACGCGCTGAGCAGCGGTCTGTGGAAAGAAGCCTTGGTCTCCGCCGTGGCAGCCATCGTCGCGATGATCCCCGAGGGACTGGTGCTGCTGACGAGCATCTCGTTTGCGCTCGCCGCGGTCACGCTGGCGCGACGCCAGGTGCTCATCCAGGAGTTGCCGGCCGTGGAGGGGCTCGCCCGCGTCGACGTCGTGTGCCTCGACAAGACGGGGACACTCACCGAGGGCTCGCTCCAGTTCGACGAGGAGATCCCGCTGACAGAGGTCGCCGGCTCCCGCCGGGTGCTCGCATGGGTGGGTGCGGACGAGAACGCCAACGCGACGGCGGCGTCGCTGCATCCGGTGTTCACTGATCTTCCGCGATCGGCTGTGACGGCAACGGTGCCGTTCAACAG
>CAUPYO010000187.1:0-5148 GCA_963515565.1 uncultured Microbacterium sp. | reverse complement strand
CCGGGGACAACCCCGATCGTCGCGCCACCTCCTCGGTTTCCCGCGGCGTGCGCGCGCTGAGCGCGTCCATGATCCGCGTCGCTGCGTCCGTGCGCCCGGTATCGTCCGTGTCGCGGCCCGAATCGCCGTCTGTGTCGTAACCCAACAGTTCGCGCACGTCCGCGCTGCCCGTGACGCATACCGCACCGGCTTCTCGCATCAGCCGATGGCACCCGGCCGACGCCGCACTGGTGATCGGGCCGGGAACCGCCCCGAGCGGTCGCCCCAGGGAGGCCGCGTGGTAGGCGGTGTTGAGCGCGCCGCTTCGCCGGGCGGCCTCCACGACAACGGTCGCACCCGACAACGCCGCGATCACGCGGTTGCGCGCCAAAAAGCGCCACTTCGTCGGCGCGGAACCACACGGTACTTCCGCGATGACAGTTCCGTTGCGGGCGATCTGCGAGATCAGCTCGTCGTGTCCGGCGGGATAGGGACGGTCGAGGCCCCCGGCGAGAACGGCGATCGTCGGACCGGCGGACCGGAGCGCACCGCGATGGGCGGCGCCGTCGATCCCGTATGCCGCCCCCGAGACGACGGAGATTCCTTCGGCCGCGCACTCAGCCGCGATTTCGCTGGCGACGTGAGTGCCGTAGGCGGTGGCCGCCCGCGCCCCGACGAGTGCAACGGCGGCGGGGGTGCGCAGGCCAGACGTTTCGCCACGGACCCAGAGACACAGCGGTGCGTGCACGCCCAAGTCGTTCACGGCGTCCGGCCATTGTGCGTCGTCCGGCGTCAGCAGCCGCACCCCGGCCCGGCGGGTCGTCTTGAAGGCTGACGCGGCATCCCCGCGGCGAGGTTGCCAGCGCGCACGGCCCGCGTGCAGTTCCCGCTCGCCGACGCCGATCTCGGACGTCGCGACCCGCTCTGGCCTCTCGCACAGAGCGAGCTCGAGCGCGCGAACGACACCGAGCGCCGCGATCAGCGCGCCGGCGACACCGTCTCCGGGCTCGACCAGAGTCGACCACACGGCATGAGCGTAGGCACGCTGGATCTCCTCATCCCCCAGCCGATCGTCCACGAGGGTCGCCATCGCGCCTCGCGCCGTCGCGATATCCGGCAGCGCGCTCATCCTCCCAGCCCCTTCTTCAGATAGAGCGCGCGACCGATATCGGACGAATCCAAGCGGTCATGACCTGCAAGATCCGCCACGGACCATGCGACGCGCAGCACGCGGTCGTAGCCGCGCAACGTGAGCGCACCGCGATGCAGCGCGGCATCCAGCGGACGGCGGATCGCCGCATCGGGTGCGAGCGGGCCGTTGCGCAGCCACGAACCTGCGGCCTGCGCGTTCGTCCGCCAGGGAGTGGCTCGAAGTCGACGTGCCGCACGCTGACGCGCGGCCACCACACGTTCGCGGACATCACGGCTCGTGGCCAGCGCCCTCCCCACGTCTCCTCCGGTCGTCGAGACCCGTTGCAACGACAGCTCGATGTCGATGCGATCTCGCAACGGTCCCGAGAGCTTGCCCAGGTAGCGTCGGATCGCCAACGACGGGCACGTGCAGTCCGCGCCCGGCACCCCGTAGTTACCGCAGGGGCAGGGGTTCGTGGCCAGCACGAGTTGAAAGCGCGCCGGGAAGCTGGCGCGGAAACCGGCACGATGGATCTCGATCGTGCCCGACTCGAGCGGTTGGCGAAGCGCGTCCAGTGCGTGAGCGCCGAACTCGCCCGCTTCATCGAGGAACAAGACTCCTCCGCTCGCCCGCGCGATCGATCCCGGACGCACCGTACGACTGCCTCCGCCCACGAGCGCGGTCGCGCTGGCGCTGTGGTGCGGCGCTTCGAACGGGGCAACGCGCGACAGCTCGGCGATCGGCTCTCCCGCGAGCGAGCGCAGCGACGCTGCCTGCACGGCGGCGTCGTCGTCCAGATCGGGGAGGATGCCGGGAAGTCGGCGCGCCAGCATCGTCTTTCCCGCCCCGGGGGGCCCGCTCATGAGCAGGTGATGCGCACCTGCGGCCGCGACCGTCAGCGCGTCGACGGCGTCGCTCTGCCCGATGACGTCGACGAGATCGAGACTCTCCACGTGGGCGCGGGCGTGGGAGAAAGACCCGACCGGGTGCGGCACCGGCTCGTCGTCGCCCTCGTCGACATCGAGACCGTGCCAGCGAGCCACGTCGCGGAGACTGACGGCACCGAACACGGTGACGTCGGCGACGAGCGCCGCTTCGTCGCGGTTCGCGTATGGTACGACCACCTTCCGTACGCCGGCGCGGGCCGCAGCGGCGACCGCCGGCAGTACTCCGGCGACCGGCCGCAGCCTGCCGTCGAGACCCAACTCACCGATGTGCACGGTGGCGGCCAGAGACGCAGCATCCATCGACCGTTCGGTGGCCAGCGAAGCGATCGCAATGGCGACGTCGAGCCCCGACCCCTGCTTCGGCAGGTTCGCCGGCGACAGATTCACGGTCAGCTTGCGACGCGGCAAGGAGAGGTCGCTGTTGGCGCACGCATTGTGCACGCGCTGATGAGCCTCGCCGATCGCCTTGTCTGCCAGCCCGATGATCGAGAACCCCGGGGTTTGGTTGGACAGGTCGGCCTCGACTTCGACGAGGTCGCCTTGTAGACCGGTGAGCACGATCCCCCACGTACGTCCGACCGTCATCGCAGGTCTCTGAGGTGCTCGAGTCTCGCGGTCGCGGGATCGGCGCCGGTGATGCCCACGAGATCGATGCGCACGCGGCGGCGGGCGGAGGCGTCCGGGTGCGCGGCGACCCAGCGGCGCGCCAGCTGCCAGAGCCGCGTCCGCTTGCGCGCGTCTACCGCTTCGAAGGGGTGGCCGAATGCCTCGGACCGCCGCGTCTTGACTTCCACCACGACGAGCTCACTGCCCTCGACCGCGACGATGTCGATCTCTCCGCCTGGACACCGCCAGTTGCGGTCGATGATCTCAAAGCCTGCGTACGCCAAATAGCTCGCCGCCTGCGCCTCGCCCGCTCGGCCGAGTTCGTCCTTGTCTGCCATCCCAGCAGACTGTCGTCGCCGTGCGTCACGGCGGGGTGGCTCAGCCCGATCCGTGGACAGACCCGGACGAGGGTCTTGTGGGGAGGAGGCGCGAAAGAGCGGTCAGGAGTCGAGCGAGAGCTCGTCCGGAAGCTGGAAATCGCGACGCTGCAGCTCTTCGACGTTGACGTCCTTGAAGGTGAGCACACGCACCGATTTGACGAAGCGGTCTGCGCGGTAGATGTCCCAGACCCACACGTCGGTCATCGAGATCTCGAAGTAGAAGTCGTGCTCGGTGTCTCGGCGTACGACGTTGACATCGTTGGCCAGATAGAAGCGTCGCTCCGTCTCGATGACGTAGGCGAACTGCGAGACGACGTCGCGGTACTCCTTGTACAGCGCCAGCTCGAGTTCGCGGTCGTAGTCGTCAAAGCCCTCGTCGTCCATGGTGCTCCCATCCTATGCGGCGCGCGTGACCCCGCGGATGCCGGGTGACGGCGAGACGACGCGCTCAGAACAGCGTCGGAGCGTCGGCGATCGCCCAGGAGGCACGGTGATGCGGGCTCAGACCGTGCTCACGGATCGCGGAGCGATGCGCGATGCTCGCGTACCCCTTGTTGCGCTCCCACCGGTAGACCGGGTGCTCGTCGTGCAATTGCGTCATGAGATCGTCGCGGGCGACCTTGGCAATCACTGAGGCTGCTGCCGCCGAGGCACAGTCGCGGTCCGCTTTGATGATCGGCTGCACGCGCAATCCCGCTCCCCCGGCGGGCGTGATGTAGTCGTGGTTGCCGTCCAGGATCACGATCGCCTCCTCCGGGACGACGCCGGCCACACGAAGTTCGGCGATGGCGCGCACAGCGGCCAGGCCCAGAGCCCGGATAATGCCGACCTCATCGATCTCGGCGGAGCTCGCCCACCCGACCGCCGATGCCCCTACCCACGCCGCGGCGCGCGTGGCCACGTCATGTCGTCGATGTTCGGCGACGAGCTTCGAGTCACGGAGACCCTCCGGGATGCGACGGCGAGCACCCGCGGCATCCATCGTCACCGCGCCGACGGCGACCGGGCCCGCCAAAGCGCCGCGGCCGACCTCATCGCAGGCGATGACGAGAGCGTGTTCGCGCAGCAGCCGCCGCTCGGTCGTCAGCTTCGGAGCGACGACGCTCATCCCGCACCCGGAGCCGGCACCCCCGCGAACACCGTGTGGTGACCGTCGATCGTGCCGAAACGGTCGAACGGCCACGTGATGAGGAATGCACGTCCGACGACGTTATCCAGGGGCACGAAGCCCTTGTTGGGCTGGTCCATGTTGTAGCGCGAATCGCGCGAGTGGTCGCGGTTGTCGCCCATGACCCACAGCGAGTTCTTCGGGACCACGACGTCGAAGGGCACCGGCGCCGGCGCGGTCTGCCCCGGCGAGAGGTTGAGGTAGGGGGTCTCGTCGATCGGCGTGCCGTTGACCGTGACCTGACCGATCGCGTTGCAGCAGACGACATGGTCGCCGCCCACGCCGATGATGCGCTTGATCAGATGCTCGTCACTGTCGGAGGCGGTGATGCCCACAAGCGACAGCAACCAATCGGCGGCCTCGGCGAGCGGCTGCTGCGGCGGCGTCGCGGGCGTCGGCGGGAGCCACCCGCCCGGATCGCGGAACACGACCACGTCGCCGCGCTCATAACCGCCGAATCGCGGGGTCAGCTCGTCGACCAGAATGCGGTCCTTGATCAGGAGTGTCTGCTCCATGGAACCGGACGGGATGTAGAACGACCGCACGAGGAACGTCTTGATGACGAACGAGACGACGACGGCGATCAGAACGATCACCAGCACGTCACGCAGCAGCATCCAGATGCCTCGGCGACGCCGTGAACGGGGAGGGAGCGCCGTGTCCGGAGCTGTCAGATTGTCCGAAGCCATGCCTGTCTTTCTCGATCTCGGAGCCGCCCGTCGGTACCGCCCCTCAAGGGTCGCACATGCGTGCGGTTTCCTCGTCTCTCGCCTCGCCGCGACGACGGATGCCCCGGACCACAACGGTCCGGGGCATCCGAGAAGAGCGCGTGCGTCAGCGGTCGCGCTTCTCCTTGATCTTGGCCTTCTTGCCACGCAGGTCGCGCAGGTAGTAGAGCTTCGCGCGACGCACGTCACCGCGGGTGACGACCTCGAT
>CAUPYO010000186.1:0-5152 GCA_963515565.1 uncultured Microbacterium sp. | reverse complement strand
GGTCGAGATCACCGGACTGGGAACCCTGCGCAACACCGCTCGCAACGCGTGAGCGCCGAGCCGGGGCTGGATGCCGCGACCATCGGCCGGGTGCACAAGCGCACGGTCGGGGTGCTCGCCGCCGGGCAGGTACTCGGCGGCATCGCCTTCGGGGCCACCGTCTCGCTCGGTGCGCTGCTGGCCGCGGACCTGTCCGGGCAGGAGGCGCTGTCGGGCCTCGCGACGGCATCCGTCACACTCGGCGCCTCGTTCTGCGCGATTCCGCTGGCGCGTCTGGCGGCGCGTCGGGGACGTCGTATCGCGCTGACGCTCGGCAACCTGTTCGCGCTGATCGGCATCGCCATCGTGATCACGGCGGCCGCGGTGCGGAGCTTTCCCCTGCTCATCGTCGGCGTCATCTTCATCGGCGCGGGCAACGCCGGCAACCTGCAGTCGCGTTTTGCCGCGACAGATCTCGCTCCCGCGGCGCGGCGGGGGCGTGACCTGGGCACGGTTGTGTGGGCGACGACCGTGGGGGGCGTGATCGGTCCCCTCCTGCTCACACCCGGCGAAGCGATCGGCGCCGTGATCGGCATGCCTCCGCTGACCGGGTCGTACGCGTTCTCGATCGTCGCCCAGCTGGCGGCCTTCGTGCTGTACGTGCTCGCATTGCGGCCCGACCCGCTCCTGCTCGCGCAGCGTTTGGCCCGCAGCGGCGAGGCCCGTCGCGAGCACATCGTCGAACAAGACCGTCCTGTCGCCGCCCGCTACGCGATCTTCGCGGTGGCCGGATCGCACGTCGTCATGGCATCGGTGATGGCGATGACGCCGATCCACCTTGCGCACCTGGCCCCCGATCACGTCACCGTCGTGGTCGGGACCACCATCGCCCTGCATGTGTTCGGCATGTACGGGCTCTCACCGGTGTTCGGGATGCTCGCCGATCGGTGGGGTCGCATCGCGACCATCCTGCTGGGCCAGACGCTGCTGGCGGCCTCCCTCGTGATCGCAGCGGTGGCGCCCGAGTCGCAGTGGGCGGTCTTGGTCGCGCTTTTCCTGCTGGGGGCGGGGTGGAGTGCCGCGACGGTGTCGGGGGCGGCACTGCTGACGGAGAGCTCGCTCACGGCGCTGCGGCCGCGGCGCCAGGGGCTCAGCGACACGATCATGACCTTCAGCGCCGCTGTCGGCGCGGTACTCGCGGGTGTCGTGCTGAGCCAGATCGGCTATGGCGGGCTGGCGCTGGTCGCGCTGATCCTCGTGGCCGCGGTCACGGTGCTCTCGCCCTACGCGCGTCGTCGCTGACACGCGCCCTCTCGGGGCGGCGGACTCAGCGTTGGAGAGCCGCGACCGCGCGGTCGACGTCGGTTTCGTCGTTGAACACGTGGAAGGCGACGCGTGCGCGACCGTTGCGACCGGAGGCGGTGAGGCCGGCGTCCGTGAGGCGTGCGAGGTCGGCGCCGTCGGGATCGAGCCAGGTGACGATGGCGCTGTCGATGTCGGGTTCGTCCAGGCCGAGCGCGTGGCGGAATCGCGCGGCGAGCCCCGTCACGTGTGCGTGGATCTCTGCCATGTCGGCCTCTGCGAAGGCGCGAAGGGCGGGCTCGGCGCCGACGAACGCCTGCCACGCGGGTGAGACGTCGAAGCGGCGCGCGCACGTGGCGAGCGCGGCCCCGCCGCCGTAGCACGATGACCACGGATCGTCACCGGCGTACCAACCGGCGTGCACGGGCGTGAGCGTGCGGGCGAAGTCCTCGCTCAGTGCGAGGAACGCGACCCCGCGCGGGCAGCACAGCCACTTGTAGGTGTGGCAGAGGAGGGCATCGAAGCGGGCGGCATCCACCGGCATCCACCCCACGGCCTGCGTCGCGTCGCACACCGTACGTGCTCCGACGGTGGCAGCCGCCGCGCAGATCGCGTCGACGTCGGCGACGTGTCCGCAGGCGGACTGGACGGCCGAGAAGGCGACCAGCGCTGTCGTCGACGTGATGGCGGCGGCGAGCTGTGACAGCGGTGCGGTGCGCACCCGGATGCCGCGACCGGCGTGCACGAACGGCATGACGAGAGACGAGAACTCGTGCTCGGGAACGAGCACCTCGGCACCATCGGGAAGGGATGCCGCCAAAAGCGACACCTGCACCGACGTCTGCGAGCCGATCGCGATGCGGTCGGCCGTCACGCCGACGAGCCTCGCGAAGTGGGCGCGCGACGCCTCGACGGCGCGGCTGTAGTGTGCGACATCCGGTGTGCGGCTCAGATCGGTGAGCATCGCTTCCCGCGTGGCGGCGAGGGGAAGGCCAGCGGTGCAGGCGGCGAAGTACCCCGTCGACGACGGAAACTGCGCCCGAAGAGCGGCGAGGCTGTCGACCTCCACGATGTCCATGTGACCAGCCTGGCCTCGGCGATCGCATGCGTCTACGGTAGGTATTGCATGAAAAACATGTCATGAGATTATGAATGCATGGCCGAGCAGACCCCTGAGTTCGACGTGCAGAGTCTTCGTACCGTGCGCGCCATCGCCGACACGGGCTCCATCACGGGAGCAGCGGCGGCGCTCGGCTATAGCCAGCCGGCGATCAGCCAACACCTCCGACGTCTGGAGCGTCGTCTGGACGTGGCGCTCGTGGAGCGCGTCGGTCGTGGGGTGCGGCTGACCGAAGCCGGACGCGTCCTCGCGCGGCACGCACCCGCGGTCACCCATGCCTTCGATGCCGCCGCGGAAGAACTCGCCCAGCTGCGGGGCCTTCGCACCGGGATCGTTCGACTGGCGGCGTTTCCGTCGGCGTCGCCGGTGTTGGTTCCCCGGCTGATCGCCGCGCTCTCGGTATCGCATCCCGGTCTGACGCTGACCTACGTGGAGGCGGAGCCGCCGGAGGCCGTCGATGCGATCCGCGAGGACCGCGCGGACATCGCACTGACCTTCAGCTATCCCGGCGATCGCGACGACCCGCACGGCACAAGCGCGCGGGGGTTGTCGGTGCGCAGCGCCGGGCGCGACGACCTGTTGCTCGTCCTGCCCGCCGGCCACCCCGCCGACCCGGCGGAACGCTCCAGGGCAGCCGCCGATGTCGCGGCCCTGTCGGGGGAGACCTGGATCGGTGGCTGTCCTCGATGTCGGGGGCATCTTCTCGAGCTGTGCGGGCGGGCGGGATTCGAACCGCGCATCGGCTTCGAGACCGACAATGCGGTGGCGGTGGAGGGACTGGTGGCCCAGGGCATCGGTGTTGCGGCGCTGCCGCGGATGGCCGTCGAGTCGTTCCCCCTGTTGCCCGGCGTCGTGACGGCGCCGTTGCCCGCCTCCGAGGCGCGCGGCCTGCACATCGTCACCGCGCGCGACGCCGCTCGTGTGCCTTCGGTGAGCGCCGTGCTCGACGTGCTGGAGCGCGAACTCGGTGCGATCGCGGGTTTCGGCGGCGTGCGCAGTTCGGTCTGAAGCGCGAGTTTGGCCGCCCGGGGCCGTCGTCTGCGCGGCGTACGCTCGAAAGATGTGTGAATGGGATGACACCGGGGAGGCCTACGCGCAGTCATTTGCAAACCTGACCGCGGGGTCGGCGGGGGCGACGTTGGACGCCGTTGCGGCTCGGCTGCCGTCGGGTCGCCTGCTGGACGTGGGTGCCGGCAGCGGGGTGCTGGTCGACGAGGCGTTGACGCGCGGTTACACGGTGACTGCCTCCGAACCGGAGGCATCTCTGCGAGACGTCCTCGTTCGGTGTTTCCCGAGGGTCAGGGTGCACGCGGCCGGCTTGCCAGATCTTTGCTTCGACGACGGCTCGTTCGATGTCGTCACCGCGGGGTTCGTACTCAACCACGTCCGTCAGCCGCGGGCCGCGGCACGCGAACTCCTCCGGGTCACGCGGACCGGCGGTGTCGTCGCCGCGACGATCTGGCCGCAGGGAGCCAGCCCGCTGCGTCCGCTCTGGGAAGCCATGGCTGCGGCCGCTGGGGAGCCGCTGGGAGTCGCGCTCGCCCCGGCAGAAGAGTTCCCGCGCACGCCGGAGGGACTGAGGTCGCTGTTGGCGGATGCCGGCGCCCGCGAGGTTGTCACCACGACACCCGCCTGGACGTGGACGGTCACCCCCGAACGCTTGTGGGTAGCCGTCGCGGGTGGAATCGCCTCGATCGGCAACCTGTATCGCCGCATGGAACCGCACGCCCGTGTCCGGATGCGGCAGGCTTTCGACGAGACGGCGGCGGCGATGGCCTCGGCATCCGAAGAACTGGTGTTGCCGCACACGGCGATCCTGGCAGTCGGGCGTCGCTGAGCCGCTCGCGGCCGTGAAGGGCCGGCACCCGACACCTAGACTGGAGGGGATGTCTGCCGCGATCCATCCCCGAACCACTGCCGCTACCGGAGCCGACGTCCGCGTGCGGTTCTGCCCCTCGCCGACGGGCCTGCCGCACGTCGGCATGATCCGCACCGCGCTCTACAACTGGGCCTACGCGCGCCACACTGGCGGCAAGCTCATCTTCCGCGTCGAAGACACCGACGCCGCCCGTGACAGCGAGGAGAGCTACCTGCAGCTCGTCGACGCGCTCACGTGGCTGCGCATCGACTGGGATGAGGGCGTCGAAAAGGGGGGCCCGCACGCGCCGTACCGTCAGTCGCAGCGCCGCGAGATCTACGCGGGAGTGCTCGACACGCTCATCGCCGCAGGGGCGGTATACGAGTCGTACTCGACGGCCGAAGAGATCGACGGGCGCAACGACGCAGCGGGTCGGGCGCGCCAGCTCGGTTACGACAATTACGACCGCACGCTGACCGACGAGCAGAAGGCTGCCTTCCGCGCCGAGGGTCGTGAGCCCGCCTGGCGGCTGCGCGTGCCCGACGTCGACCTGACTTACGTCGACCTCATCCGCGGCGAGGTCACCTTTCCGGCCGGCTCGTTTCCCGACTTCGTCGTGGTGCGCGCGGGTGGCCAGGCGCTCTACACCTTCACCAACCCGGTGGACGACGCCCTCATGGGAATCACCCATGTGATCCGCGGCGAAGACCTCATGCCCTCGACCGCTCGTCAGCTCGCCCTCTACGGCGCGCTCATCGACGCCGGCGTCACCGACTTCATGCCGCGCTTCGGTCACATGCCTCTCGTGCTCGGCGAGACCGGCAACAAGAAACTGTCCAAGCGCGACCCGCAGGCCGACCTGTTCCTGCACCGCGACCGCGGGTTCATCCACG
>CAUPYO010000185.1:0-5154 GCA_963515565.1 uncultured Microbacterium sp. | reverse complement strand
ATGCGGTAGGCGACGTAGCTGAGGGCGAGGCACATGGCCACGTAGATGGACCCGCCGATGATCGCGGTCTGGATCAGCGGCGAGGCGTAGACCGCGTTGGAGCCCAGCAGCTTGATGACGTGGAGCAGTTCGGGGTAGGTGATGATGAAGCCGAGCGCCGTGTCCTTGAGCGTGACGACCAGCTGCGCGACGATGACGGGCATCATGGCGCGGATAGCCTGCGGGAGCAGCACGAGGCGCAGGACGCCGGCCTTGCGGAGCCCGATCGCGTAACCCGCCTCGCCCTGCCCGCGCGGCAACGATTCGACTCCTGCACGGATGACCTCCGCGAGCACCGATCCGTTGTAGGCGATGAGTGCGATGACGACGGCCCAATAGGGCTCCATCCGCACGCCCACGACCGGGAGGCCGTAGTAGAGCAGCATCATGAACACGAGCACGGGCACGGCCCGGAGGATCTCCGTGATCCACCCCACCGGCACGCGTACCCACGCGTGCTCGGAGAGCCGACCGATGGCCAGCACGAAGCCGAGAACGAGCGCGCCCGCAGCCGCGGCAGCGAATGCCGCGAGGGTAGCCACCGCACCACCCAAGAGGCGCTGCCAGATCGCGCCGTAGGAGAAGATCTCCCATTTGTCGGCAGCGAATTGGCCGGTCGCCGCGAAACGCCAGATCACCCATCCGACAGCGGCGAGGATGACGATGATCGTGGCCGCACCGAGGATGCGGTTGCGCGCGACGGCGCGCGGTCCGGGGACGTCGTACAGCACGGAGCTCATCGCGCGACCTTCCATCTGCGCTCCATCGCGCTCTGCAGCCACGCGAGCAGCAGGACCATCGCGACGAAGATGACCATCACCCACAGCAGGGTGACCAGCTGGTTCTCACCGCGCTCGCTGAGCCAGGGGCGGATCGAGCCGAGGTTCAGCACGGAGAACCCGGCGGCGACCGTGGTGTTCTTCAACAGGGCGATGAAGACGCTCATCATGGGCGGAATGACCGATCGCGTGGCCTGCGGCAGCACCACGAGCGTCATCACCTGGCCGAAAGTCAGCCCGAGGGCACGGGCCGCTTCGGCCTGGCCCACCGGAACCGTATTGATGCCGGAGCGGAGGGTCTCGGCGACGTAGGTGGCCGTGTAGACGCCGAGCGCGAGCGTGGCGAGCAGGATCGCGTCGATGCGCTCGCGCAGCAGGATCGGGAGACAGAACGCGAAGAAGAACATCACGAGGGTCAGCGGGGTGTTGCGGATCCAGTTCACGTAGACCGCGCCGACCGCACGTGCGACCGGAATGGGCGACACACGCATGGCTCCCACGATGAACCCGAGGACGAGCGCGAGAAGGCCGCCGCCGAAGAAGAGCACGAGCGTGCCCGTGATCGCCTCGCCCCAGAGGTCGAGGTTGTCGGAGATGACCTCCACCGTTCCGCCTTCCGTCGTTTTCTGCCCTGTCCGGCCCGGGGAGCGGTGACGGCGCCCAGAGCGCCGCCACCGCTGGGGATCAGCCGGCCGCGTCGACCTTGGGCTGCGTGGCCTTCACACCCGACGCGCCGAGGTTCTTGTCGAAGATCGCCTGCCAGGTCGTCCCGCCATCGGTGAACGTCTTGTTGATGAACGTCTGGAAGGCGGTGTCGCCCTTGGCGATACCCACGCCGTAGCGCTCCTCGCTGAACGGCTCGCCGACGACCTTGAGGTCACTCGACGGCTGAGCCGCGTAACCGATGAGGATCGCCTCGTCGGTCGTGACGGCATCCACTTGACCGCCCTTGAGCTTCTCGACGCACTCGGAATAGGTGCTGAATTCTTCGGTCTTCGCCGGCGTCTCTTCCTTGATTCGCTGAATCGACGTGGATCCTGTTGCCGAGCACACCACGTCGTTGGCGGTCAGCGCGTCCTTGCCGGTGATCTTGTCGTTGCTCGCCGAGACCAACAGACCCTGACCGGTGATGAAATACGGACCGGCGAACGAGATCTGCTGCTTGCGCTTGTCGGTGATGGAGTACGTGCCGACGTAGTAGTCGATGTCGCCGTTGACGAGCGCTTGCTCGCGGTTGGCGGAGGCGATCGCCTGGAACTGGATCTTGTCTTCGGCGATGCCGAGCGAGGCGGCGATCCAGCGGGCAATGTCGATATCGAAGCCGCTGCGGGTGTTGTCGACAGGGTTGAGGTACCCGAGGCCGGGCTGGTCTTCCTTGACGCCGACCTTGACGACGCCCGCGCTCTTGATCTTGTCGAAGGTGGGGCTGCCCTCGATCGTCACGTCGCTCGCGACGGTCCAGGGGGTCTCGGCAGCGCCGCTGGCCCCGCCCGTCGAGCCGGGTTCTGCCCCCGGGGTGCCGCTGTTGCACGCCGTCAGGGCGAGGGCGGCGATGGCGAGGCCGGCCAGCGCGCCGGCGATTCGAGTCTTCTGCATGTGAGTCTCCTGTTTCGTATCTATCTCTCGTTGACCGCGCCGGTGCAGGGCGCGGACGTCTTCGTCAGTGCGTGATCAGCTTGGAGAGGAAGTCCTTCGCGCGGTCGCTCTTGGGCGCCGTGAAGAATTCGTCCGGGCTCGCCTGTTCGACGATCTGACCGTCGGCCATGAAGACGACGCGGTCGGCGGCCTTGCGCGCGAAACCCATCTCGTGCGTGACGACGATCATGGTCATGCCGTCTTGGGCGAGGCCGACCATCACGTCGAGCACCTCGTTGATCATCTCGGGGTCGAGGGCGCTGGTGGGCTCGTCGAAGAGCATCACCTTCGGCTTCATCGCCAGCGCGCGCGCGATCGCGACGCGCTGCTGCTGACCGCCGGAGAGCTGAGCAGGCAGCTTCGAGGCCTGATGGGCGACACCGACGCGCTCCAGAAGCACCTTCGCCTCGGCCTCGGCATCCGCCTTCTTCATCTTCTTCACCTTGATCGGCCCGAGGGTCACGTTCTCGAGGATCGTCAGATGCGAGAAGAGGTTGAACGACTGGAAGACCATGCCGACGTCGGCACGCAGCGTCGCGAGCGCCTTGCCCTCCTTGGGCAGCTCTTTGCCGTCGATGGTGATCGTGCCGCTCGTGATCGTCTCGAGGCGGTTGATGGTGCGACAGAGCGTCGACTTGCCCGATCCGGACGGGCCGATCACCACGACGACCTCACCGCGGTTGACCGTCAGATCGATGTTCTTCAGCGCGTGGAAGTCGCCGTAGTGCTTCTCGACGCTGCTGACCACGACGAGGGGATCCCCACGGCGCACGGTGATGTTGGAGGTCGCCGGGGTCGCATTCGGAATCGACATGGGGGCCAGCCTAGGCAGAACCTATGGACCCGTTCCAACTTATGCACAGGATCTTGACCGAGTCGTAATCGATCCGGAACAATCCGCTCTAGCGGCTGCCCCGCTGCGCAAACGCCGTTTCGTACAGGCAGACGCTGGCCGCCGTCGCGAGGTTCAGCGACTCCGCGCGACCGTAGATCGGCAGGCGCAAGGAGACATCGACGAGCCGCAGCGCGTCGTCCTCGAGACCGCGTGCCTCGTTGCCGAACAGCCACGCGGTGGGCTCCGCCAGCACGTCTCGGCGGGCGAGGAAGTCCTCTCCCCCGATATCGGCCGCGATCACCTGCAGGCCCGCGGCGTGCGCGCGCTCGATGGTGATCGACAGGTCGGCCCCGACAGCCACGGGCAGGTGGAACAGCGAACCGGTCGTCGCACGGACGACTTTCGGGTTGTACGGATCGACCGTGCGGCCCGTGAGCACCACGGCATCCGCTCCCGCCGCGTCGGCGGCGCGGATGATCGTGCCCAGGTTGCCGGGGTCGCGCACTTCCTCGCAGATCGCGATGAGCGACGGAGATGCCGCGAACACGTCCTTCAGCGACGTGGGCGACTGGCGCGCGACGGCCACGATCCCCTGCGGGGTGACGGTGTCGGCCATGGCGTCGAGCACCGCTTCGGTCGTGAAGACGACCTCGAGGTCGGCGTCGCGCGCCGCCTCACGGATGTCCTGATGCCGCTCCATCGCCGTCGGGGTTGCGAACAGCTCGACCAGAGTGTCAGGACGGAACGCGAGCGCCTCGCGGGCGGCCTGCGGCCCCTCGAGCAAGAACAGCCCCGTCTCCTGCCGCGCGCTGCGCTTGGTCAGTTTGGCGACGGCGCGCACACGGGGCGATCGGGGGTTTTCGAGCACGGTCTCATCCTAGAGAAAAAGATGGGGCGTCCCCCGTTACGGAGGACGCCCCATCTTCGTGCTGTGTGCGGTGATTACGCCTTGGGCGCGTTCACATCCGCCGGCAGCGCCTTCTTGGCGGTCTCGATGAGCGACGCGAACGTCTTGGGCTCATTGACGGCCAGCTCGGCGAGCATGCGACGGTCGACCTGCACGCCCGCGAGACCCAGACCTTGGATGAAGCGGTTGTACGTGAGGCCGTTGGCGCGGCTCGCGGCGTTGATGCGCTGGATCCACAGGCGACGGAAGTCGCCCTTGCGCTTGCGACGGTCGCGGTACGCGTAGACCAGGGAGTGGGTGACCTGCTCCTTGGCCTTGCGGTACAGGCGCGAACGCTGACCGCGGTAACCGGATGCGCGCTCGAGGATGACGCGACGCTTCTTGTGGGCGTTGACTGCCCGCTTGACTCTAGCCATTTTCTTCTACTTTCTCGTCTGCGTCAGCGCTCAGATACCGAGCAGCTTCTTGGCGACCTTTGCGTCACCGGGAGCCAGGATCTTGTCGGCCGACAGGCGGCGCGTGCGCTTGGTGGGCTTGCCCTCGAAGTTGTGGCGGAGGTTCGCCTGCTGCTTCTTGATCTTCCCGCTACCGGTGACCTTGAAGCGCTTCTTGGCACCCGAGTGGGTCTTCTGCTTCGGCATGTCTCTATCCTTCGTTGTGGTTCCCGTCGGGCGGGAGCTCGTGGGGCACAGCCGCCAGGCGGCTGCGCGGGCTTACTCCGCCGTGGCGGGTTCGGCGACGGGGGCGTCGTCGGGCTCGTCGCCCGTCGTGCTGCGCGCCTGGCGCGCCGCCTCCTTGTTGGCAGCGCGCTGGGCGTTCTGCTCGGTCTTGACCTCGGACTTGTTCTTGTGCGGGGCGACGACCATGACCATGTTGCGACCGTCGATGGTCGGGTTCGACTCGACCGTGCCGAACTCGGCGACGTCCTCGGCGAACTTGCGCAGCAGACGCACACCCTG
>CAUPYO010000184.1:0-5179 GCA_963515565.1 uncultured Microbacterium sp. | reverse complement strand
GGGATCGCCCCCGGCCTCGTCGCCAAGACCAAGAAGCGTCTGGTCGTCGCGAGCGGAAGCTCGCACCCCGAACTGTCGCGAGACGTCGCTCTCGCCCTGGGTACCGAGCTGGTGCCCACCGAGCACCGCACGTTCGCGTCCGGTGAGATCCTCACGCGGTTCGAGGTGTCGATCCGCGGCTGCGACGCCTTCATCATCCAGTCGTTCGGGCCGCCGGTCAACGAGTGGCTGATGGAGCTTCTCATCATGCTGGATGCCGCCAAGCGCGCGTCCGCGAAGCGCATCACCGTCGTCGCGCCCTACTACCCGTACTCGCGCCAAGACAAGAAGGGTCGCGGTCGCGAGCCCATCAGTGCACGTCTGGTGGCCGATCTGCTGAAGACTGCCGGCGCCGACCGCGTCATGAGCGTCGATCTGCACGCCGCCCAGATCCAGGGTTTCTTCGACGGCCCGGTCGATCACCTGTTCGCCAAGCCGGTCCTGCTCGACTACTTCCAGAAGAGCCTGTCGGCGCAAGACCGCGAGAAGCTCACGGTCGTTTCGCCCGACACCGGCCGGGTACGCGTCGCCGACCAGTGGTCGGACTCGCTGGGCGCGCCCCTGGCGATCATCCACAAGCGTCGCGATCCGAACGTGGCCAACCAGGTCACGGTCAATGAGATCGTCGGCCACGTCGCAGGTCGGGTGTGTCTGCTCGTCGACGACATGATCGACACCGGCGGCACGATCGTCAAGGCGGCGCAGGCACTCAAAGCCAGCGGCGCGGAACGCGTGATCGTCGCCGCGACGCACGCGATCTTCAGCGACCCCGCCACGACGCGCCTGCAAGACCCCGCGATCGATGAGGTCGTCGTCACCGACACGGTGCCGCTGCCGCTCGAGAAGCGGTTCCCCGGTCTGACGATCCTCCCGATCGCTCCGCTGCTCGCGCGCGCGATCAAAGAGGTCTTCGAAGACGGCTCTGTCACGAGCATGTTCGACGGCGCCGCCTGATCACACGGCGCCACCTTCGCGCCACCCGCCGTTCACCTTCCCGGCACCCGAGCATCATTCTCAATGCGAACGCATAAGAAATATGCCGTGCGGGCGCTAGACGATCGCCTAGCGTTGAAATCCCCCCGCGAGGCGCCCGCCGTGCATCTGAAGCGGCTGGCCATGACAGAAGTAGGACCACCATGATCCGCACCACCCCCGTACCCCGTTCCATCCGCGCCGGCGCGGCCGCCGCGTCGGTGATCGGCATGGTCGCTCTTGCGGGGTGTTCCGCGACGACGTCCACCACGACGCCGGGCACGTCTTCCGACCAGAGCTCCACCCCTACCAGCGCCCCCGCGACCGGCAGCGCCGGATCGGCCGCGTCGGGTGGCGTCTACAAGAACGGCACGTTCAGCGCAGACGGCTCGTACTCCACGCCGGAGTCGGTCGAGAAGATCTCGGTGACGGTCACGCTCGCCGATGACGTCATCACCGACGTCGAGGTGAAGGGCAACCCCACCAAGAAGGAGTCCGAGCAGTACCAGGGCCAGTTCATCGGCGGTATCAAGTCCGAGGTCGTCGGCAAGAAGATCGACGAGATCTCGGTGTCGCGTGTCGCGGGATCGTCGCTGACCAGCGGCGGATTCAACAAGGCCATCGACCAGATCAAGGCCGAAGCGAAGGCGTGAGGCCGGCCGACCCGGCCGGAGTCGCCATGACCGAGATGTCTCGGTGGGAGTTCGAAGCCATCGGCACGCGGTGGCAGATCGATACCGCGAGCGTGTTGTCGCCGGATATCCGCGCTGATGTCGAGATCCTGATCGACGACTTCGACCGCGCCTGGTCGCGCTTCCGTGCCGACGGCCCGATCGCTGCACTCGCCGAGGTCGGGGGTACGCTTCCGGCCTCGGCGGATGCCGCAGTGATGCTCGACCTCTTCGTCGCCCTCAGCGACGCGACCACCGGGGCGGTCAACCCCCTCGTCGGTGACGCACTCGCGCGCCGCGGTTACGACGCCCACTATGGGTTCGTCGACCGCGGTGCCCAGCCCGCGCCTGCCGCGTGGCAGGAGCTGCTCACCTGGACCGGCGACACCCTGACCCTGACGACACCGGCGACGATCGATGTCGGTGCACTGGGCAAGGGACGTCTCGTCGATCGCGTGCTCGCCGTGCTCGCTGCCCGCCTCGAGGGGCCGATCACGGTCGATGCCGGTGGTGACATCGCCCTGCGTGGCAGCGAGAGCATCGCCCTCGAGCATCCATACGACCCCACGCGCGCGATCGGCGTGTGGCAGCTCACCGACGCTGCGCTGTGCGCCTCGGCGACCCAGCGACGAGCATGGCCGGGCGCCGAGGACGGGGGAAGGCTGCACCACGTGCTCGATGCCCGCACCGGCGAGCCGGTCCGCACCATCGTCGCGACCTGGGCTTCGGCCCCCGACGCGATGACGGCGGATGCCGCAGCGACCGCCCTCTTCTTCGATGGCGGGCCGCAGTTCGCCCATGACCACGGTGTCTCGTGGGTACGTATGACAACCGACGGCCGCGTGGAGTGGTCGCCCGACAGTAAGGCAGAGTTGTTCCTGTGATGACCTCACTCACCGCCGCGTGGAATCGCGTGCTGGCCGTTTTGGGCCGCCTCTCGATGTACCGGCTGGTCGTGCTCGCCCTCGGCGTGCTGGCAGCCATCTCGTTCGTGCTCTCGCTGCTCGGTGTTGTCGCTCCGTCGCCGTGGGCTCTTCTCGCGTCATTCGTCGCGCTGAGCGTGGCGTGTGTCGTCGTCGACGCGCTTGCGCACCGGGTACTGCGCACAGGGTGGCGGTGGGAATCGTCGCTGATCACCGTGCTGATCCTGCTGTTCGTGCTGCGGCCGACTCTCGTGCCGCTCGGTATCGTGGGGCTCGCGGTCGCGGGGGCGGTGGCCTCGGCATCCAAGTACCTGCTGGTGTGGCAGGGCCGTCACATCTTCAACCCCGCTGCCGTCGGCGCGACATTCCTCACGGTGTTGAGCGTGTGGCTGCCCGATCTGGGGTCGTCGGCCTGGTGGGTGGGATCGCCGTTCCTGGCCGGCCCGGTCATCCTGCTCGGCCTGCTCGTGCTCATCCGCACCGAGAAGGTGCGGGTGATCGGACTGTTCCTCGTCGTCGCCGTGATCGTCGCCTTCCTGCGCACGTGGTCGCAGTATCAGCAGGCGGGTCTCGACCTCGATGCGGGCATGGTCTTCGGCAACATCCTCTTCTCGTCGCCGTTCCTCTTCCTCGGCGCCTTCATGCTGTCGGAGCCGCTGACCATGCCGCCGCGTCGTTGGCAGCAGTTCACGGTGGCAGCCCTCGTCGGCCTGCTGGCGGGCTGGCCCATCGATATCGGAGATATCAGCCTCGGCCAGGAGCGCGCGCTGCTCATCGGCAACCTGCTCGCCTTCATCTTCGCGCTGCGCACGGCCGTGCGGCTGACCTTCCAGCGCCGCACGGTGCTGACGCCCACGGTCCGTGAGCTGTCGTTCCGCGCCGAGCGGCGCTTCCACTTCGTGCCCGGGCAGTATCTCGAACTCGAGGTCGCCCATGCCAAGCCTGACGCACGCGGCACCCGCCGCGAGTTCAGCATCGTCTCGGCGCCCGAGGAGCTGCCCGAGGTGCGCATCGCGATCCGTGAAGGCTCGCAGTCCAGCTACAAGAAGGCTCTGGCTCGCGTGGAGCCGGGAGAGAACCTGGCCGTCACCGGCGTGTGGGGCGATTTCGTCCTTCCCTCCCGCCCCTCGGTGCCGGTGTTGATGGTCGCCGCGGGCATCGGTGTCACGCCGTTCGTGTCACAGCTGCGCCACCTTCGCCTTTCCGGTGAGCAGCGCGATGTGGTCTTCGTCTACGTCGCCTCCGATGCCGAGGAACTCGCGTTCCGCGGCGATCTGGAGGCCGCAGACGTGCCGGTCATCGTCGTCACCCGCAATGAACCGGCGACATTGCCGGCGCACTGGCGCTGGGCGGGCGGCGTGCGTCTCGATGCCACCGGCCTCCTGCAGTTGGTTCCCGACATCGGCGCCCGTCACGCGTACATCTCGGGTCCGCCGCGCCTGATCGCCGATCTCGCCCCGGCCCTCGAGAAGGCCCGGTCGCTCACGACCGACGCGTTCGCCGGCTACTGAGCTTCGTCAGCCCCGTCGGTCTCCGGATCGGCGGGGCGTGCGGGCAGCCGCACCTCGAAGACGGTGCGTCCCGGTCGGCTGTCCACGGTGATCGTGCCGTGGTGTGCGATGACGATCGCCTTCGCGATCGACAGGCCCAGACCCGAGCCGCCGGTGTGGCGAGCGCGGGAGGCGTCGGCGCGCGAGAACCGCTCGAACAGCTCTCCGGCCACGTCGGGCGCGATGCCCGGACCGTTGTCCGTCACCTGTACGACGGCCTCGCCGCCGATGGCGGTGAGGGATGCGGTCACCACCGTTCCGGCGGGCGTGTGCACGCGGGCGTTCGTCAAGAGGTTGGCGATGACCTGGTGCAGACGCGTCGCGTCGCCGGCGACGACCACGGGCTTTTCCGCGGCATCCAGCTGCCATTCGTGATCGGGTCCGGCCACTTGAGCGTCGGCGACGCTGTCGACGACGACGCGCGTCAGGTCGACGGCGCCGTAGACGAGCTCCTGGCCCTCGTCCAGCCGGGCGAGCAGCAGCAGATCCTCCACCAGCGTCGTCATCCGCAGCGACGCCGACTGGATGCGCTCGAGGCTCTGTTCCGACTGCTCGGCGCTCGTGGCCAGTTGCGCGGGCGTCGCTGCGGGCCCGGCAGCCTGCGCCGCACGCAGAGACCGCAGCGAGAGCTCGGAGTAGCCGCGGATGGCAGCGAGGGGCGTGCGCAGTTCATGGCTGGCGTCGGCGACGAATGCCCGCATGCGCTGTTCGTTTCGCTGGCGCGCGGCGAGGGAGAGATCGACGTGATCGAGCAGGGAGTTCAGTGCGGCGCCGACGCTGCCGATCTCGTCGCGTTCGTCTGCTTCGGACGCGGGCACCCGCTCGGTGATGGTGACATCGCCCGAGTCCAACCGTTGCGCGGCGACGCGCGTCGCCGTCGCCGCAACGGCGCGCAGTGGGCGCAGCGAGTGGCGGATGACGAGGGCGATCACCGCCGCCAACAGCAGCAGTCCGCCGGTGGTGACCAGGGCGACGGTGGTGAGGATCTGCGCAATCGTCGTGCTGACGGTAGAGAGGGGCAGGC
>CAUPYO010000183.1:0-5181 GCA_963515565.1 uncultured Microbacterium sp. | reverse complement strand
CCCCGGCCAGACCGTGGCGGTCGGCACCGCAGCGGGCCCGGGTCTGCGGAGCTACCTCGCGGTGCGGGGCGGGTTCGACGTGCCGACCTACCTCGGCTCGACCTCGACGTTCACGCTCGGCGGGTTCGGCGGTCATGCCGGTCGTGCGCTGCGTGCTGGAGACGTTTTGCGGCCCGGTTCGCCCGACGCCGATGCCCCGCATCCGGCGTTCGCCGACGACGCCCGGCTCGGACTCGTCGGCGGGCCGACCTCGGCGGATCGACGCACCGCTCTGACGGATGCCTGGGAGATCGGCGTCACCGAGGGACCGCACGCGGCGCCGGACTTCTTCACCCGTGAGGATCTGGACGTCTTCTACGCCACGGACTACGCCGTGCACCACAACTCGGCGCGCACCGGAGTGCGGTTGATCGGGCCGCGTCCCGGCTGGGCGCGCACCGACGGCGGCGAGGCCGGATTGCACCCGTCGAACATCCACGACACGCCCTACGCGGTCGGCGCGATCGACTTCACCGGGGACACTCCGATCATCCTGGGGCCGGACGGCCCTTCCCTCGGCGGGTTCGTCTGCCCCGCGGTGGTCGCCAGCGGCGACCTCTGGAAGGTGGGCCAGCTGCGTCCGGGTGACACGGTACGGTTCGTGGCGGTCCGCGAAGCCGAGGCCGGTGCGCTCGACCGGCACCGTGCCTCGACCGTGGTGCCACGCACCGGCGCCGCCGGTCGCACCGGCGACGGCGACGACGGGGTGCTGGGGCGTCTGGACGCGACCCATGCGCGTCCGAGCGTCGCGTATCGGCGGGACGGCGACGACAACGTGCTCGTCGAATACGGCGACATGACACTCGACATCGCCCTGCGAATGCGGGTGCACGCGCTCATGACGAAATTGCAGGAGGAGGTGCCGAAGGGCATCCTCGACCTCACTCCCGGCATCCGGTCTCTGCAGGTGCACACGGATTCGAGCGTGCTGAAAGCGAGCACGATGGCGGGGCTGCTCCGCGAGCTCGAGGACGAGATCCCGCCGACAGACCAGCTGGTCGTTCCGTCGAGGACCGTCAAGCTGCCGCTCTCGTGGGATGATCCCGCAACCCGTCTGGCGATCGAGCGGTACATGAACGGTGTCCGCAACGACGCTCCGTGGACCCCGTGGAACATCGAGTTCATCCGCCGGATCAACGGCCTGGATAGCGTGGACGATGTCTTTCGCACGGTGTTCGACGCCAGTTACCTCGTGCTCGGTCTCGGTGACGTGTACCTCGGAGCGCCGGTCGCGACCCCGCTCGATCCGCGGCACCGGCTCGTGACGACCAAGTACAACCCCGCCCGGACGTGGACGGCCGAAAACTCGGTCGGCATCGGCGGTGCGTACCTCTGCATCTACGGGATGGAGGGGCCGGGCGGCTATCAGTTCGTCGGTCGCACCGTGCAGATCTGGAATCGGTTCCGTCGGGGTGGGCTGTTCGAGCAGAACCCCTGGGCGCTGCGGTTCTTCGACCGCATCGAGTGGTACCCGGTCGAGGCCGACGAGCTGCAGGAACTGCGCGCCGAGACCGACGCCGGACGCGGTCGCTTCACGACCGTCGACGGAGAATTCTCGATCGCGTCGTACAACCGCTTCCTCGCCGACAACGCCGACTCGATCGCGGCGTTCCGCTCGCGGCAGGCGCGGGCATTCGACGAGGAGAAGGAGCGGTGGCGGGTCTCGGGCGAGTTCGATGTGCGCGACGAGCCGGCCGTGGTGCTGCCCGACGAGGTGATTCTGCCCGCGGGGGCGACGGCGGTGACCGCGCCGTTCACCTCGACGGTGTGGCAAGTGGACGTGCGCCCGGGCGACCGGGTCGACGCGGGACAGAAGGTGGTGGCGGTGGAGGCGATGAAGATGGAGTCGATGGTGCACGCGCCGGTCGAGGGGCACATTCTCGAGGTCTACGTGAAGCCCGGCGACCAGGTGGCGCCGGGGCAGGTCCTCGCCGCGATCGGGGCCGCAGCGTGACCGGGGCGGGGCGCGTCCACGACGCCTTCGACCGCATCGCCGCCGTCGACCGGCCCGAGGTCTGGACGACGCTGCGGGAGCGCGCGGACGTGGCCGCGGAGATCGAGGCCGTCGATCCGACGCTTCCCCTCGCCGGACTCCTTTTCGCGGTCAAGGACAACATCGACGTCGCGGGTCTGCCTACTACAGCGGGCTCGCGGACGTACGCGTACGACCCCATCGCGGATGCGACCGCCGTCGCCCGGCTCCGCGCCGCGGGGGCCGTGGTCATAGGCAAGACGAACCTCGACCAGTTCGCCACCGGACTCGTCGGCACGCGCTCGCCGTTCGGCGCCGTCCGCAACGCCTGGGACCCCTCCCGGATCTCGGGCGGCTCATCGAGCGGGTCGGCCACGGCCGTCGCCCTCGGGATCGCGGACTTCGCGCTCGGCACCGACACTGCCGGTTCCGGTCGAGTGCCGGCAGCCCTGAACCATCTCGTCGGGGTGAAGCCGACGAAGGGACTCGTGCCGAACACGGGTGTGGTGCCGGCCTGCCGGTCGCAGGACTGCGTGACCGTGTTCGCCCGGTCGCTCGAGCTCGCCCGGCGGGCCACGGAGCTGATGGCCGGGCCCGACGGACGCGATCCGCTCGCCCGGGACGACGTCGCCCTCGCCGACCTGCCCGCTGTCCCGCGCATCGCCGTGCCCCTGCCGTCGCAGCTCGAAGGGCTCGCTCCGGGCTGGGCCGACGCCTTCGTACGGGCCGTCGACCGGTTCCGCGCTCTCGGTCATGACGTCGTCGAGGTGGATATCGCGCCGCTCCTCGCCGCTGCCGCGCTGCTCTACGAGGGGGCATTTGTCGCCGAGCGGTATGCCGCCGTCGGCGCGCACATCGAGGCGCACCGTGACCAGATCGGAGTCGACCTCGATCCGACCGTGGCCGGGATCGTGCTCGCCGGTGCGCGACCGACGGCCGCTGAACTCTTCGCCGACCAGGAACGACTCGACGCACTCGGCGCCGCCGGACGTGCGACACTCGCGGGCGCCACGGCGCTCCTCACACCGACCACCACGTGGCATCCGACCCTCGCTGAGGTGGCCGCCGACCCGGTCGACGCCAACAGCCGGATGGGGCGCTTCACGAACTTCGCGAACCTGCTCGACATGGCGGCGCTCGCCGTGCCGGCGGGGTTCGTTGCGGGGCTGCCGTTCGGCGTGATGCTGACAGGTCCGGCGTTCACCGACCGCCGCCTCGCGGCCCTGGCCGCGGCCTTTGCCGCGCCCGAAGTAGACCTGCTCGTCGTCGGCGCGCACCTGCGTGACCAGCCGCTCAACGGCCAGCTCGTGGCGGCGGGCGGGACGTTCCTCCACGAGGCGCGCACCACCGCCGACTATCGGCTGTACGCCCTTGACACGGTGCCGCCCAAGCCCGGGCTGGTCCGGGCGGACCCCGCCGCCGACCGCGACGGTGTCGGCATCGCCGGAGAGGTGTGGCGGCTGCCCGCCGCCGGCTTCGCGACCTTCGTCCAGGCGCTGCCCGCACCCATGGCGATCGGCACGGTGGCTCTCGGCGACGGGACCGATGTCACCGGTTTTCTCGTCGAACCCTTCGCGGTCGCGGGAGCCGAGGACATCACAGATCACGGCGGCTGGCGCGCCTACCGGGAGCACGTCGCCAGCCCGGATCGGGCGTGAAGGACGCGTGCGAGGATGGGCGCATGCCCTCCGACGACCGCCCCTCCCGCCCCGGACGCCCGCGAGCCGTCCCCGAGGTGACGTCGTTGCTGAGCCCGCGAGAACAGATCCTCGACGCCGCCGCGGCGCTGTTCGTCGAGCACGGCGTCAGTGCCACGTCGACCCGGGCGATCGCCGAACGCGTCGGGATCCGGCAGGCGTCGCTGTACTACCACTTCGCCGGTAAAGACGAGATGCTCGCCGAGCTGCTCACCACTTCGGTACGGCCGAGCCTCGAGCTCGCTCGTGACCTCGAGCTCGCGCACGGTCGGCTCACCCCGGCGACCACACTCGCCACCCTGGTCCGCTTCGACGTCGACACTCTCGCCCATACGCCGCACAACGTCGGCATGCTCTACCTGCTGCCCGAGGTGCAGGCCGAGCGGTACGACCAGTTCCGCACCGACCGCCAGGAGCTGCAAGACGCCTACGGGCGTTTCGGCCGTCGCGCGGCAACGCCCGACGTCACCGCCCTGATCACGGCGGAGCAGCTCGGCGGCATCCTCATCCAGCTCGTCGAGACGGTGATCCAGCTGCGTCGCGTGGGCGACGTCGACTCCCGGGACCGTGAGGCCATCGCCGCCACGTGCCTGCGGGCGTGCGGTCTGTCTGCCGCTGACGTCGCGGGAGCCCTCGTCGGCGCTACTCGAATGCTCGCCGCAGTCGACGCCTGACCGCGGCGTCTGCTCTCGTTCCTCGGTCCCGTTTTCTCGTCGCTTCGGCGTGCGCAGAGCCGCACAACAAGGCGGACGAACTCAGGCCGCGAAGACCTTGCCCGGATTCAGGATGCCGAGCGGGTCGAAGACGCGCGTGATCTGACGCTGCAGCTCCCACTGGTCTTGCCCCAGTTCGTCGACGAGCCAGCGGCGTTTGAGTACCCCCACGCCATGCTCGCCGGTGAGGGTTCCGCCGAGGCGCAGGGCAGCGCGGAAGAGCTCGTCGGCCGCGCGCCAGACGACGCCGGGCACCTCGTCGCCGGTGAAGATGAAGTTGGGGTGCAGATTGCCGTCGCCGGCGTGGCAGACCGTGGGGATATCCAGCCCGTACTCGTGCTCGATGCGGGCGATCTCGTCGAACATCGCCGGCAGCGCGCTGCGCGGCACCGACACGTCTTCGATGAGGGCCGTTCCCAGCGACTCCATCGCCGGGTGCATGGCCCGCCGGATCGTCCACAGCAGTTCGGCCTCGGCGTCGTCACGGGCCCTGCGCACCGTGCCTCCTGTCGCTGCCAGCGTCGCTGCGATCGCGTCGGCGTCGGCGGATGCCGCGGCACCGTCGGTCTGCACGGTCAGCTGCGACGCTCCGACAGGCGTGGGCGGCAGATCCAGGAGGCGGTGCACGGCGGCGAGACTCGTCGCATCCATCAGCTCCATGATCGACGGCTGCACGCCGGAAGCGGTCACGGCGGCTGCCGCAGCAGCCGCCGCGCGGATCGTGGGGAACAGGGCCGTCAGCGGTCGGGTCGCGCCGGGG
>CAUPYO010000182.1:0-5239 GCA_963515565.1 uncultured Microbacterium sp. | reverse complement strand
CGGCAGCCGTGCGCGATGCGGTGCGCGCCGCGGGCATTGCGGGGCCCGGGCCCGACCGGTTCGTGAGCCCCGATCTCGAAGCCGCCACCGCCCTCGTGCTGTCGGGCGAGATCACCGCGGCGGCTCTGTTGGCGGCGTCGTCCACCACTGCGGAGAACCGGTCCTGATTCGAGAAAGATGACGATCGCATCACCCGCTGAGACGTATTCTTCCGGAGTGGTGAACCGGGCGCCCGGCGGCCACCCCCGCGCCGTCGCCCGTCAGGGGCGGTCGAAGCTCCAGTTGTCGGGATCGACGGCGCTGGCGACATCCCAGTCGTCGGTGTGCCAGGTGAAGGCCGCGACGGCGCACGTGGGCATGTGACCGATACGCCCGTCGGACAGTCGCTCCGCGAGCGTCGTCATGCCCGGATCGTGGGCGACGACCATGACCGCGCCGACACCGCGTGCCACCGCGGACCGCAGCAGTGTCGCCGCCGGCGCGCCGGAGAGTTCCGGATCGAGCTCGGGGTCGAGCCCGAACGCCGTGCCGAAGAAGGCGGCTGTCGTGCGGGCACGCAGCGCCGTCGACGACAGGATCGCGTCGAGTCGAAGACCCGTTGCGGCAAGCCGTGCGGCGAGGACGGGCGCGTCGCGGAGGCCGCGATCGTTCAACGGCCGGTCGTGATCATCCAGCCCGGGCTCGCCCCAGTCGCTCTTGGCATGGCGGACCAGGACGAGCGTCGTCATGGGAGACCTTTCGTGTATCGATGATGGGTGCCGCGCGCGGCGAGCGGTGCGCCGACCGCGCTGTCAGCCGACGTAGACCCAGGCGGTGCGTCCGCTGTCGAGTCTGACGTGCACGCGCCGGTACAACGACACCTCGTACTCGTCGGCGGCGTCGATCTCGTCGGCGGTGAGGTGCAGCACGCGTCCCACGACCTTGTCCCGTGCGCTGCCGGTTGCCCTCAGTACCGGGTGCACCGAGGCTCCGGACAGATCGACGACGCGTTGGTCTTCGATCTCGACGTAGTCGATCGTGTAGCCGGGGAGCACGTCGGCTTCGCCGCTGACCAGACGGCCGAACGTATCGAGCTGCACTTCGGCGTATTGGAGCGTGCCGTAAGTGAACAGCAGCTCGCGCGCCGGCTCGGTCATGCCGTCAGGCTACTGCGCCTCGTCGGCGGCATCCAGCGTTCGCAGCGGAGTCACCCCAGGACGGCATGGGCGACCGCGAAGATGACGAGGCCCGCGAGCGCACCGACGATCGTGCCGTTGAGACGGATGTACTGCAGGTCGCGCCCGACCATCAGTTCGATCTTCTCGGTGGTTTCGGCGGGATCCCACTTCTCCACGGTGTCGGTGATGATCGAGGCGATGTCGTGGCGGTAGCGGTCGACGACGAAGACAGCGGCTCCGGCGATGCGGTCATCGACACGGTGCTGCAAGGCGGCATCCGCCGACAGGCGCTCGCCGATCTCCACGAGCGCGGCCGTCACGCGACGGCGCAGGCCGCTCGCGGGGTCGGCCAGCGCACTCAGCAACCCGGTCTTGGCGGTGTTCCACGCCTCGGCGGCCAACTCGCGCACGCGCGGGCTGTCGAACACGGCGGTCTTGGCCTCTTCGAGGCGCGCGATCGTGCTCGGGTCGCTCTGCAGGTTATCGGCGAGGCGCACGAGGTAGCCGTCGACGGCGTGACGCGCGGGGTGATCGGGATCGGCCTGGATCGCGGTGACGAACTTGACCGCCTCGTTGTAGACCGTGTCGTCGACCAGACGCATCGCGACCGACGGTACCCACGACGGCAGACGACGCGAGACGAGACCGCTGAAGGCCTCGTGATTGGCGCGCAGCCACGTCGCGATGCTGTCGACGCCGAGATCGACGGCGCCGCGGTGCGCGTCGGCATCCACCACCCGACCGAGCCATGCGCCGACCGTCGGGCCCCACTCGGGACTCAGCAGGTGCTCGCGTGCGAGGTCGCTGATGAGGTCTTGCACCTCGTCGTCGCTGAGTGCGCGGAGGATGCCGGATGCCACCGCTGACGCCTCGGTGGCGACGGTCTCGGCGTGGGCGGGCTCACGCAGCCAGGCTCCCGCTGTGCGTGCGATGGGCGTCGATTCGAGCTTCGCGCGGACGACGTCGGCTTCGAGGAAGTTGGTCTCGACGAATTCGCCGAGGGTGCGGCCGATCTCATCCTTGCGCCGCGGGATGATCGCCGTGTGCGGAATGGGGATGCCGAGGGGATGGCGGAACAGCGCGGTCACGGCGAACCAGTCGGCGAGAGCGCCGACCATCCCGCCCTCGGCCCCGGCCCGCACATACTCCAGCCAGGGGTAGCGCTCCTGCAGCACGAACGCGATGACGAAGACGACCGCCATGAGCACGAGCGCGCCGAGGGCGACGCCTTTCATCACCCGGAGAGCTCGCCGGCGTTCCTGATCGGCCGGGCTCAGCAGTTCGGTGGGGGTGCGCGCCATCCCGGTAGTCTCGCACGCGGCGTATCCTGGCCGCGTGATCGAAGACATCCAGAAGCGCGCTCTGCACCGCACCAGCATCCTCGAAGGACAGGTGCGCGGGCTTGCGCGGATGATCGAGAACGAGGACTACTGCATGGACATCATCGCCCAGTCGCGGGCGATCCAGAAGGCGCTCGCCTCGCTCGACAAGCTGCTCATCGAGAACCACCTGCGCACCCACGTCGCGCACATGTTCGCCGAGGGCGGTGACCAGCGTGAGGTCGCGGTCGCCGAGTTGCTGAAGGCCTACGACCTCGAGACGCGCTGACTGCGCAAAGCGCTACGCGCTGACCGGGCCCAACCACGCGGCGGCGACGGTCGCGTGGGCTGACTCGGGGTCGGACGGGTGGAACATGCCCGCGAGCACGTCGCGGTAGAGCCGGCTCAGCTCGTTGCGCGTGAAGTACGACGAGCCGCCGGCGACGAGCATCGCCTCGTCGACGATCTGCTTCGCCGCGACGACGGCGCGGTGTTTGAGGCCCGAGAGCTTCGGGAACCACAGGCCGCCGTGGTCGACGAGGGCGTCGATGTCGTGCGCGATGCTCGCGACCTGGGGGAGTAGCCCGTCGTAGGCGAGCGCCATCTCGGCGATGCGCCAGCGGATGTCGGCGTCGTCGCTGTACGGGCGGCCCGTCTTCTTCGAGGCGCGGGTCTTCGCGGCGGCGATCGCGAGATCGAGCGCGCGCCGCGCGACGCCGGTGTAGACGGATGCCAGGAGCACCTCGAACACGCTGAAGATGCCGAAGACGATCGGGTCGGGGGTGGGGCCCGGGTCGACGCGGCGGACGACCCGGTCGGCGGGCGCCGCGACGGCGTGCAGCACGGTCGTGCGCGACTGGGTGCCGCGCATGCCGACGGTGTCCCAGTCATCGCGGGTCTCTACCGCGCCCGACCGGGGCACGAACGCATAGACCATCTTCGGGGCGGTCGGATCGGTGGTGTCGAGCCCGTGCAGGCCCAGCTGGGTCCACACCGGACCGAGCGAGGTGAAGATCTTCGTGCCCGAGAACGTGTAGCCGCCGTCGGCGTCGGGGGTGGCGACCGTGTCGCTGCCGAACAGCACGAGATCGTTGCCGGCTTCGCTGATGCCGAAGGCGAACACCTCTCCGGCGACCGCGCCGGTCTGTACGAACCGCAGGTCGTCGACGCCCCGATCGGCCATCACCTTGGCAACGCCGGTCCACACCAGGTGCATGTTGATCGCGAGCGCCGTGGCCGGCGCGGCGGCGGCGAGTCGTTGCTGCAGTACGGCAGCCTCGGCCAGGCCCAGCCCCGCGCCCCCCAGTGCGGCAGGCACCAGGATCGAGAGGTAGCCGGCATCCTTCAGCTCGGCGAGATCTTCGTCGGGAAACCGGTTCTCGGCGTCCACCGCCGCGGCACGCGAGCGGATGCGCTCGACCAGGTCGTCGGGGAGGTACGCGGTCGCATCGAAGTCACTCACCCTTCTATCCTGCCGCTCGCCGGAGGCGGTGGGCGGAGTTCGCTGCGATCGCCCGTGCCGAACTCCTCCAATCGACTGTCCTAGCGAGTGCGGGCGGGTGGGATGCCGCGGCACCACCCGGGGTCGGTGTGCGCAATGGAGGAGTTCGGGCCGCGCCCACTGCGGTGAAGCGGGGCAGGATGGGAGGGTGATCTCTACCGAGCTGGCGCTGGCCCTTCGCGATGCGGGGCTGGTGTGGCATCCGGCATCCGGTGATCGTTTCCAGCTGAACGAGCCCGAGTTCGACGCCGACGTGTTCACGGTGAGCGAGATGACCATCGAACCGCGGCAGTATGCGACCGGGGCGATTCTCGCGTTCAACGGCACGACGGAGTGGGCGCTGGATTCGGTCGCGCAGGCCGACGCGCTGTGGCTGCCACGCGAAGACCAGTTGCGAGAGCTGCTGCGCGGCGCGTTCCGCAGGCTCGAGCGGCTGAACGACACCCACCGGGTGGAGATCGAGTTCGCGGGCGAGCAGCTCACGTTCGAGCACCCGCAGCCCGAGGACGCCTACGCGCTCGCGCTGCTGAACGTGCTGCGCCGCATCGCCTGAGCGCCGGCACGGCGGCGGATGCCGCGGCGTCAGTCCAGGGCGTCGAGCAGGTGTCGCATCGTGTCGTCGGGCAGGTCGCGGTGCGGTGAGTGGCCCGCGCCGGTCACCACCGACATCGTGACGACGGGGTTCTGCATCACGTCGTCTGCGAGGGCGCCGTGGAAGATCGAGAAGACCTGCGGGTCGGCGGCGATCACATGTGTGGGAACGCGCAGGCGTGCGGCGGCGTCGCGGACATCCCATGGCGTGTTCTGCAGGCTCGTCTGCTCTACCGCCCACCGACTGGCCTGCTGCGCGGCGCGGGCTTTGAGCTCGATGTCGTGCGGATGCCACGTGGGATGCTCGGCGCGGACGGCCTCGATCGAGGGGTCGGCGAACGAGCGTTCCTGACCGGCGCGGACGACCTCGCGGTCGCGTTCGGGAAGGAACAGCCCCGGATCGATGAGGATCAGCCGTCGGGTCCAGTCTGCATCGGCGGCGCTCGCCACCGTGACGGCCGCACCGCCCAGCGAATGACCGATCACGAGATCCCACGGCCGCCCGTCATCGGCACGCGTGTGCGCGACGTCGGCAGCGTAGGCGGCGATCGTGTAGTCGAGGGCGCGAGGGGCGGTGCCGTGGCCGCGCAGATCGACCGCGGTGGCGTGCCAGCCGGCATCGGCCAGAGTCGTGCCGTAGCGCCACATGAGCGCTCCGGTCGAGCCGAGAC